>JAPZAR010000023.1 GCA_027460535.1 Candidatus Methanoperedens sp. | reverse complement strand
AAGCTCATAGTTGTCATGTATTATATGACAACAAAGCATATATATTTTTTGGTCGAAATTCTAATAAAAAGGTTACTGCCTTAGGAAAAATAATTTTTCTTAGATTTTGTTGTCAGAGGATAGGGGTAAAGTTGGGTAATCCAACGAGCACTGATATGTTCTTGTCAAAATACGTACACACTGTGAGATCGGAACATCGATCCAGATGTTCAGGTAAAATGCTATCTTACTTCGATCACTTTATCAAATACCAGACTCTCGAATGGATATACGATGATTTTAACTTCATAGTTGCCTGATTTCATCGTATCAGCAGAACCCTCGATCGAAATAGTATTATTTGTTACGATGTAATTTCCTTTCCCGTTGGTTAATATTGCCGTAATTATCTGGTCGCCAACGCTGAACCCGGTGCTTGAACGCTGGTAATTCGGGGATTCTCCAGCCGGAACAATTGAGATCCACCAGTCCCCAGCCATCAGCGTATCTCCACCCCTGTGCTGGATTTTGATATCCTGAACAGGCGTTTCTGCATTGGATTGGACAGAAATCGAGCATTGCGGCGGTTTTTCATCTGCAGTAGCAAGTCCTGATGATATGGTAAATACTATTATCGAAAGCAGCAGTGCAATTCCAACCATCAGGAGCACTCCCGAGATTGGCGAAACTGCGCTTTCATTTTTTACCGGGCTATCCATCAATCTTATACACAGGTCTGTGATACAATATATTTATGCATATAAATAATAATACTTCTTATGATTATAATCAGATATCATTGGCAGCCATAATGACCGCGACAACATCCGATATTTCGTGATAGCGCACTACCGTTTATAAATCTCTCCGGGATCCAACTAATTATTATTAGGATGCTAATGATCTTCTATCGATATGCCTGATCTTATTGTTTGAATTAGATCACTTGAGTTCGGGTAAAGTTCGGGCAAAGTGATTTAAATATATAAATTCAATAACCTAAGTGGTAAAGAAAAGAATAGGTGGGTTGGGGGGTGGGTTATCTTTCAGGTTGATAATATGAAAATTTCTTGAGATTGAGCAACGACTTCCTTTTATTTTGCTGAAGCCCGCGTCGCTCCCGCCATATCGAAGTAATACTTCAATTTGCAGCTTTGCTCCATCAGCGCCGTAACAAAATAAGCTTCATCCAACTCATTTCCGATCGCGAAGGTGCCGTGCCTGAAAACGATAAGGCCTTTGCGGCCGCGTAAAGCCAGTGCTGTGTTGTCTGCAAGTTCGCAGGTTCCCGGATCACCTCTTACCACAGGGATTTCATGCAGGAAGTGCTGTCCTTCGATATTTATTGGAACGATAACATCTTCTACGAGCAGCGATTCGATAACCGCAAATGGAGGATGGGCATGGATGATCGCAAGCGCCGGGGTATTCTGGTATATAGTTCTGTGCACGACCGTTTCCGATGACGCGATACTGTCAAGGCTTGAAGGCGTCTCAATATTCACCTCCACGACGCTATTTTCGGTTATCTCGTCAAGATCTGCCCCGCTTTTTGTGATGAGCATTTTGCTGCCGGCGCGGAGGCTGATATTCCCGAAATGCGATTCCACAAGCCCGTGATCTACAAGTTTTTTCCCGAATCTGGCTATATCCTGCCACATGTCATTTCCTCTTAAAGAAAAGCCACGAATCCTTACCTCTGAACTTTGTTCTGATCAGCGCATACCTCCCTGCCAGCTTCCTCCCCTTCAATTCAAAGAAAAGTTCTTTCTCCGTCTCTTCATCCATAATGAACTCGCCCTTATCCCAGATGCGCACTGTCCCTGCCCCGTACATCCCTTCGGGTATCGTGCCTTCAAAGTCCGCGTATTCGAGAGGATGATCCTCTGTCTGGATCGCCAGGCGTTTAATTCCTTCTTTATCAGGCGGTTCCTTTGGGACTGTCCATGACCGCAATACCCCGCCTATCGAAAGGCGCAGGTCATAATGCAAATGCCTGGCATCATGTTCGTGCACCACGAAAATATTTTCCGCACTTTCTCTTGCGCTGCCCTTTGGCTCAGGTGTTCT
Source organism: Candidatus Methanoperedens sp. (assembly GCA_027460535.1). Classification (NCBI taxonomy): domain Archaea; kingdom Methanobacteriati; phylum Methanobacteriota; class Methanomicrobia; order Methanosarcinales; family Candidatus Methanoperedentaceae; genus Candidatus Methanoperedens; species Candidatus Methanoperedens sp. The sequence continues at coordinate 51,353 of JAPZAR010000023.1, read as the reverse complement.
TGCAAAATCCCTCAATTTCCTGTATTCTTCAATCGCCATTGAAAATCACCCAAAAGTAAATGCACTCGGGCAGACCCTGTTCAAAAAGCATATCTCACATCTGGGCTTTTTTGCGACGCATACTTGTCTTCCATGTTGTATGAGCATAAGTGCAAAAATATCCCATTCCATTTTTGGAATTATTTTCATTAAATCTTTTTCGATCTTTTCCGGGTCGGTGTTATTTGTCAGGCCGAGCCTTGCTGCAACCCTTTTCACATGCGTATCCACCGCTATTCCTTCGATTTTACCAAAAGCGCCTGACAATACGATGTTCGCTGTCTTTCTTGCCACACCGGGAAGCGTGACAAGTTCTTCCATGGTCTCTGGAACTCTGGAATTGAAATCATTCACCAGGATCTCACAGAGTTTTTTAATGTTCTTTGACTTGTTCCTGTAAAAACCTGTGGAGTAGATATCTTTTTCAAGCTCTTCCTGCGGGACTTTGATATAATCCAGAGGCGTCCGGTACTTTTTGAATAGCTTCTTTGTGACTTCGTTTACCCTTACATCAGTACACTGGGCAGAAAGAATAGTGGCGATCAAGAGTTCCAGGGGATTTGAATACTCAAGTGCGATTTTTACATCCGAGTAATTCTTTTTTAAGAGTTCAATGATTTCATTAACCTTTTCTTCCACCATATTATACAATTATAAGATGCAAGATAGTTAATACTTTTGACCGGCTGTGGGACAGAATTAAGTGGGGTACAAGTTTAACAAATTATGCCAGAGACCAGTGCAGGTTAAAGCAGTACTAATTCTATCATCCCTTTTTTGTCCCACCGTCCATCCAAACATTCTTTTATCTGCTGAAAATCCTGATTCAGAATTGTTTCTACGAAAATACTGTCCCAGATATGAAAACGTATTATTTACAAAATCTTCCATCGAATCCTTCCATTTCCACGAACCTCTTACCGTGGCATTTTTTCTTGGAATGACATAGACTTTCGCGTCTCCAAATTTATCGACATAAGAAGAAAAGCTATAATATTTGTCAAGCCTCATGCTATCGATTTTTACATCAATCTTCTTTATCATTTCTATAGCTCTATCGAAAGCTTCTTTTTCACTTTTTAAACTCATTCCAAATGCTACATACATCTTTGATTTGAGATCGAGCAACTTGAAAGAATAAACAAAAGCCTTGGTTCCAGAATACTCTTTTACTTTATCTTTTCGTATTTGAGTCTCAGAAGCATAATGCTTTTTTATGGTCAATGAATAACCAGTTCCATCTCCGCATGCATCAATATTCTTAACTCCTTTTTCCCTTAAAATGAGTATGTGAAGATTATGGATCGCCATTTCAACGTCATGATTCGAGTACAATCTTTCTACAGTTTTATAACCGACATCAATTCCTGAAAGGAGAGAAAATAAACCAAGCATTGAAGCCATCATTCTATTGCTTTGTCCTAATAGTTCTTTCAATAAAAGGATAATAACTCTCTGTTTAAGTTCTAAATCTGGAGGTCTTCCTGGGCCTCTATGAATTTCAATATTTATTGATTGATCTATCAATGGTTCAAGATTACGGATTGCTCCTTTAATCCTATTCAACAATTGCTGTTCATAGGTCCGCCAATCTCGTTTATTCTCTACCTTTCTTTCCTTGTATTGCTTTAGTAGAAAATCATCTATGTCTTTTATCCTGTCTCTAATATCATCACTTTTAAGCATAACCCTCTAATGTACCGCAAAGTATATAAGTATTTACATGTATATACTATAACATGAGAGAAATCAAAGCTGTTGCAGGCGGAAAAGTGATAATTAAAGATAATGTTGAAGAAATATATGAGAAAAAAGTTACACCTTATGGAAATGGTGCCAAAATTGATGCTCAAAAAAAGCACATAGGTAAAAGAGTATTTGTTATTGTTCTAAAGGACTAATGGTTCGAATGGAGGGGGTGTCTTTCAATTTTGTCCCACAGCCCTTTTGACCGATATGTATAAATCTCATTAATGCAAGAATTATAATAAAGATAAAGTGGAGGTAAATTAATGGCAAAAAAAGCAAAGTCTAAATCCACTACACCGTCTTCTTCGTGGTGGAAAGAAAGGAGTAAAATAGCGGCAGTGGCAAAAACCACCGGAACAAAACCCCCCAGGGCAAAACCGAAGAAAACCAGGGCAAAGAAGGAAAAGGGTGCGGAAAAAGGTGATATATACTATTGCGAAACATGCGGATGCGAGATGGTATGCATCGAACCCAGCGAGGAAGCGATTGTATGCTGCGGTGAAACGATGTGTGTAACGGTTTAATAATTTTTTTCTAATTTTTTTATTACACCTTTTTTTCTAAAATAGTTTCCAGCTACTCTGAAACTTCAGGCCAGAGAGTTCTTTACATGTAAGTCCCTTCCTCTGTATCAGGATTTTGAAGGTTTCACCCATTTCCATAAGGAGAGTTTTCACAGCAAGCATTTCTTTTATGGAATTCCTTTGGTCGATTTCCTGCAACTTCTTCATGTATTCTTCGATGCCAAGCCCCAATAAGAAATGCACCTGGTCCGTGAATCCACAGAGCTGCAATCCATTCTTATTGCCCCAGCGTGCAAGCGCCGAAAAATTCACATGAGACGTGATATCCTGCTCCCCGATATGCACATATGGATTGTCGCTTGCTGTGTGCCTGTAATAGCACATGAGGGTCCCGGAATTTCTATAATCCTGATACAATTCCCAGGAAGGATAGCCGTAATCAATGGTTATGACAAATCCTTTTGTGAGAATGGAAGCAATTTCTCCGATCCATTTTATCGCATCAAGATTGATCTCGGTCCTGTATCCCTGGGGCAAAACCACACCCATTTCCGCAAGATAATCTTTAAGTTCGCTTGAGGCAGGTCTTAGCGTTTCATAAAAGCGATCGCTATAATCCACGCAGATCTCCATGAGTTCTTCTTCCATCACCACCTGGTGCACGGGAAAAGCATCCACAACTTCATTGGAAAATATGCATCCTCTCATCTTGCCAAGTTCTTCAAGAGAATCAAACCAGCTTACCTTTTCTCCCAATCGCTTCTTCTGTTCTTCCCGCATTGCAGGGCTTTTTTCGATTATGCAATAATTTAAGTCGTGATTCAATTCAGGGTTCTTGCTGAGATAGGTATGAACATCACCTGAAAGGAGCCCTGTTCCTGCCCCCATCTCCACCACAGTGAACTCATTTTTTCCCAATATTTGCCACATCTCCTCGATCTGCCTTCCCAGCATTTCCCCGAAAGCCGGACTCAGGTTGGGACTTGTGTAATAATCTCCGGTCTTTCCTATTTTTTGTCTGGTTGAGGTATAATACCCGAGTCCCGGGTAATATAGGGCCATTTCCATAAAATCGCGGAAGGAAATCGCGCCACTTTGCCGGATTTTTTCTATAATAACCTCTGATAGTGACATTAGCTCGTTATTTATCTGCCGGCATAATAAATCCTGTATATTTTACTAAAACTTAATAGATATATTTTTACATTTATATCTGTGGATATGCTCAAGAAGAAGCTTTCAGGAACGCTTAGAATGAAACCTGGAAGACACCCGAAGATGGATTATTTGGAAAAGTGAACAAAACCCACATTTTATAATTTAACTCTGTTTCTTTTCAACATCTGCGACCTTAATAAACGTCTCAAATGTATTCGTGCCCTCATTTGTGATTTCAATATACGAAGAGCGTCCTTTCCCCTTTTTCACAGCCCATCCCTTTTCTTCGAGTTTCTCAAAAAATTGTCTTTTGGCTTTGGCATATCCTTTTTTAGTGACTTCTTTCCTTTGCCCACGCCCTATTCCAATCGCATCATCTATGAATCCACGTTTCTCAAGCTCGAAGATATACTCTTTCTGGGATATCCGTCCACCTTTATCTGAAAGTATTGCGAGAGCATTGATTAGTTCATCTGGCGGTCTCTCGATAGTGTAGGAAGGTATCTGCAATATCTTATTTACTCCGCTTGTGATACCACAAATTTCTCCACTTTTGATGCCTGGATTCTTAATATTATATTTCTTGGCCTGTGCATAATATGGAATTGCCCCATACATAAGTGAAGCCAATGTACCCGCTATTGCTGATAGTTTACTTCCAGAGGACACATTTATATAGATAAAGTTTCCTGCCAATTTCTCCTTCCTAACAAGTTCACATATTAGAGACATAAGATTTTGAAAATCCCACATAGGGCAACCTATTACCTTGAAATCCTCTACATCTATAATTGTTTTAATTCTGCGTTCGAGTTCTTCAAGATAACGAAGACCAATCTCTTTTTCTTTCTCATCTGTTAGTAAGAATACCTTGTCAGCACCAATCATTTTCAGGGGAAGTTCAATGCGGTCTATCTCAAATCCCATTGGAACAATGTGCACTTTTTTCTGTCCTGTCAATTCCATAATTTATCATATTAGTAACATTATTAACGTTACTAATAAATGTAACGGCGAAAAATTGATTTAGACTGAAAACAATATTTAGTTGAGGGGAAAAAAATAACTGGAAGAAAATTAATATGCCCCCTCTACTTAACTCAAATTTGGATAATAAGGTTTTTAGAATAAGTCGTAAATATATTTTATCAACTATCTGTATAATTTTATCTTTCACTCTATTATTATCTATAATTGGTACTGCTGAAGTTGAAATAAATGCAACTTTAGAGGATAATCTTGTAATTTTGTTGGACTACTCAGGTAGCACTGCTTCGTTGAGACCATATATCCAATCAAACGCCATATATTCCATCCATAATATTGAAGCTGATAGCAATGTTTCGGTTGTGGTTTATGGAGATGGTATTAAAAACTCAAATGTTTATTCTACCAATACTCAAGATAATAGGACAATCCTCGAAAGATTTGTTCGTAATATTACTGGTAAAGAAGGAGATGTAGCCAGAGATAACATTTATGAGGGTTTTGATGAAGCCAGAAAAATACTATATAATTCCACAGGCACGAAACAAATAGTGCTAATTTCTGATGGAAATCTGGATGGAAATACAAGTGGAAAAATATACAACGCTCAATTAATAGAATTAATAAAAGACCTTAAGAAATACAATGTCACAATAAATTTTTATCAAGTCCTTGACACAAATATAAGCCAAACTTTAAAACCAACATGGGTAAGAGAACCCTATAGGGATTTAGGCGATAAAATAAATACTCAAGTTATAGTTCTTAATCAAAGCGAAAAAATACGATTTTTTAAACCAATGGTATATCCTGAAGAATCTCCCGAAGTATCTCCTGAATCATATCGGGGGCAACTTGAAACGGATGAATATCTAAACGAGTTTAACAATAGTGGCGAAACACCTTCAATTACATTTTCGATGAATTATGACCAAAATGAAGCATTGTTTTATGATGGTGAAAGAGATTTGTCTTCTGCACCAAAGATTAATTTTTATTCTTACTGCGACCAAAACCAAACTTGTATTATTATCCCTTTTGATATCCAACAAAGAAAATTTTTTGACAGCCAAACATTGGAGGATGTTTTCAGGAGTAAAAATGCCATTGAATTGGTTAATTCGGGAAACATAACAGAATCAGCCTATATTTTTTCAAATAGTGTTTCTGGTATATTATGCGGTTTTTTTGATTCTGATACTTTCAATGCTGAGAGTACAAATTTATTGGGAAAAGCACTACCATTGATTGAACCAAAAACTACAAAAGCGATAAAAGTATTGAAATGGGGTGGGCTAATATCCGAAGTCGATTATCCAATGTTGTTAGTTTCTGGGGAGTGTAAAATATCAAGTGATGATAAACTTCTTATCGAAATTATTAATGGAGGAAGATATACTTACAGTCTTAAAAAGGGATATGCTTATAATGGTATAACACAAGATTTTCAGATTTACAATAAAGGGATTATGGACGATATTGAGTATAGGAAAAAAGCCTACTTTGGTGTTTTGAGTTTAATATATTTGCTCAATGTAGGTGTTATCGATAATGCAGAACCTATGGTTAAAAACAACAATGTGAAATTGAAACAACTCTTAACCCAAGACTATAAAGAAGATGCAGGATCAGCATCCAACCGAATTAATTACAAATCTGAAGAATCTCAAATTTTTATAAATAACGCCACAAGTGAACTTAATGATTTGAATTCCCAAATCCCTAACTCATTCAGAGAAGTGGTCCTTAATTTTATCGAAGAACCAGAAACGGATTATTCGATGGCGAAATTAAGACAAGAAAAAGCCGATGATTATCTAAATAAAGCAAAAGAAAACCAGGCAGCGTATAAATTTAATAGTGCTAATCAGAATTCAAACTATTCTATGGTTCAATCTAGGGAAGGAATGGTGTTTGCAAATATGGAAAATTCGAAACAAAGGCATCCTAATGAATGGGCATGGCTGTTTGCGGGTACTGCTATTTTATTGATAGTTATCGCAATAATAAAATTGAGTAGTCCGCCATAGCTACATCACCCAGGAAATTATTTCAACTCTACATTTGAAGAATACAGAGCTTGAATAAGACAACAGGAGAACTTGCGGCACATTATTATCGGTATATCTATGAATTTTTGTATGAAATCCTGTATATCTTCCCCGCATTATCATCACTCACAAACAGCGACCCATCCTCCGCAACGACTACATCCACAGGTCTGCCGAGAACGATCCTCCCCTGAAGCCAGCCTGTCGCGAAATCTTTTACTGAAAAGCTGGTCATATTTATGCTCACGATCTTGTAACCAGTAGGTTCCTTGCGGTTCCATGATCCGTGATATGCGACGAAAAGGTTACCTCTGTATTCCTCCGGGAAGCTGTCACCATAATAGAAAGCAAGACCAAGGGGCGCCGAATGTGCCTGGAGGTCTACAAGGCCTGGCATCTCAAATGGTTCCATGCAGGGATTGCGGATATACGTATTCTTATCGAAATCCGCGTCATGGATATTATTGCCGTAGCATATCGGCCAGCCATAGTTTTTACCTTCTTCGATCAGATTGATTTCATCCGGCGGCAGGTCATCGCCAAGCCAATCGCGCCCGTTATCAGTGGCATACAATTTACCCGTAACTGGATGGAAAACAAAACCTACAGCATTTCTCAAACCTTTTGCGAAAACATTGCAGCCGCTTCCGTCAAGGTTGCACCGTGTTATCGTAGCTCTCCTTTCATCCTGTTCAATGCAGACATTGCATGAAGAGCCGATGCTCAAAAATAAGCTGTTATTATGGATTTTGATAGTCCTGGTAAAATGTCCCCCCGTCGGCAGGTTGTCGATAAGGACTTCAAGGGTATTCATGTCAGCGACACTGCCATTTGACTTCACCCGGATCACCCTGTTTTCCTCGGCGATATAAAACCAGCCGTCGAAGTAATCAATTCCATGCGGATTGTTGAGTTTGTCGATAAAAGTAATGACTCCGTCTGCTTTTTTATCATTATTCCTGTCAGGAAGCGCTACAATTCTCCCCTGGTTCGTTATGGTGACAAACAGAACATTATCCTTCAATAACATCATTCTCGGGCCGGGATATGAAACCGGGCTTCCTCCCAGATCACCTGCATAAACATCTATCCTGAATCCCTGCGGCAGGCTGATATTACCTGAAGCACTGGATTTCACGGATGGCTGCAACCCAAAAAGTACGAACACCACGACTAAGAAGATCACAGCAATAAGTCCAGCCAGCATCCATCCAAATCTCATGATCAACTCTTACTGCACATATACCAGTATTGCGATCCGATAACAATTAACGACAACATGACAATCATCTATCCCCCTATGTGATTAAAGGCAGCCCTCTTCTCCCACATCCACCGTTATCGAATCCCCCTCTATCTTAACCGGATATGTCTTTATTCCGCAGGTCTTAATGTGTGACATGAGCATGCCAAGGTACTGAAAATGTTTATTCAGGTCTTCAGGGAATGGTTCATTTCCAAAATTCCGGGGAACCGGCTCACTCAAAACTTCGCCTGTAGTTATATCGAATTGTGAACTGTGCATCGGACAGGTTAAAATATAGCCTTCTAAAGTCCCCATGTCAAGAGGGGCATTCGTATGGCCGCATCTTCTGTTGACGGCATATATTTTTCCATCATAGTTGCACAGAACGATCTCTATTCCATTCAATTCAACAGCCTTCATTCCTGCATGCAATATTTCGCTCATTTTTGCGGCTTTAATGAACATTTGAACCTCTGATCTCATTTAGGGGTATCTGTCTCAGTTCATCAGGATTGGTAACGTCCTTATGTACATAGAGCCCACACCAGCAGCGTTTCATTAAGTCAAAGTGCTCCCGGTGGAAAGGAATGCAGGGACAGACTATTTTCATGTTTTCTTCTCTTTTCCTTGTAAGGCCCTGGCACGGGCAGTATGGGATGCCGTGTTTTCTTTCCAGCAAGACTTCCTGCTCAAGTAAAAAATCAACAAGTTCCCCGTCAGGACTGAATTTATACCCGAGCGGGTCTATTACTCGTTGAAACAGGTATCTTAAGGCCTTCTTTCTTGATTCGGTGTTCATTCCGTTATTTCAACCCCAACAATTCCAGATACTTTTCTGGATTATATCCCACTACTATCATCTCGCCGATTTTTACATACGGAAAAGCGCTGCCCCCGGACCTGGACATTTCATCCATTATTTTCTCCTGCTTTCCCTCATCCTGCAAGTCGTAATCTACATATTCGAATGGAATATTCCTTTCTTTGAAGAACTGTTTTGTTTTCCTGCACCATGGGCATGTGCTGAGAGTATACATGAATATTTTCATAGCTGATTTTCATCTCCTAGTTTTATAAGTATTTTCCCTTCAGACGACTTCCATTCATAGACCGGGATCCTGATTTCCTTTGCATCCAAAAACTCACCTGTTCGGATATCATATCTCCAGTCATGACAGGGACATTCTAATATATAGTCCTTTAATCTGCCACCAGCGAGCGCACAGGCCATATGAGCGCATTTATTAGAGACAGCGTAAATCTCCCCTGCCTTCTTTATAATGAGTATCGGTAACCCTTTCGGAAAAACGGGACTCATGCTATTTTCGTGAAGTTCTTTTTCCTCAATTGCAAATGTCCACATTTTCCCACCCTGGATTAGATTCTTATATCAATTCTTATACTCTATGATATTTAATTATTTGTACGTAATCAGAGGTAAAAATGCCCACAGGAAAAGATTTTGATTTTGAAAGAGCAGGTGATGACGCAAGGGAACTCATCCTTCTCGGCGCCGCCTACAAGGCTGGAATTTTCTCAGCACTTGCTGAGAGCAAGGATATTTCAGCGCTTAAGCAAGAGCTTCGGGCAGATGAGCGCGCCCTGCATATTGTGCTCGAGGCGCTCTGTTCATTGGGATATGTCAATAAGGAAAACAGCAGGTATATCATTGCAGATAAGGCGCGTCCTCTTTTTCTGGAACGCGGCGAGGATTATGTCGGAGGCTACCTTCCTCATTTGATGGACATTCTTGGGACATGGCTTAAACTTCCTGATATTATCAAAGGGATAAAATCTGAAAAAAGTACGCCGCGTGATGTGCCATCTTTTATGCATGCAATGGCGTCCAAGCCTGATGCGTTTGTAGATGAGGTCATAAGCCATTGCCTTGCAAGAAAGAGGGATGCAAAGTACGCTCTTGACTTGGGAGGAGGACCAGGCAAATACGCTAAAGCTTTCATTAACAAAGGCCTGGAGGCAGTCCTCTACGATATGCCGGAAACCATAGATTACGTAGGAAAGGAATTTGGACTTTCCAAAATCCGGAACCTGACACTGAAGAAGGGCGATTTTACAGATAGTGAATTTGTGAAGGATTTTAAGGCAGGATCTTTTGACATCGTTTTCATGGGTAACATATGTCACATCTATTCTGAAGAGGAGAACAGGAAGCTGGTAAGGAATGTCAGGGTGCTTTTAAAAAGGGGAGGGTTGATCGCCATAGAGGATTTCGTGCGCGGAAGGAGCCCGAGGGCAGAATTGTTCGGGGTGAACATGCTGGCGCACACGGAGGAAGGCAATACATGGACCGAGGAACAGTACCGAGCATGGCTTGAAGATGCGGGATTGCACAGCATCGAAGTAGTTGACCTTGATGAGAGGGAAAGCCAGCTTATAACCGGGATAAGATGAGGTTTGCGCTCAAGCTCGCATACCTTGGCACGGGATACCATGGCTTCCAGACCCAACCTGGTGTGCCCACGGTAGAAGGGAAGCTCATGAAAGCGCTGAAGGATAGCGGCGCGGTTAAAAAATCATCAAAAGCAAGATATTCTGCGGCAGGAAGAACAGACCGTGGCGTCCATGCGCTCTGCCAGGTGATAGCATTTGATACGGATAATCCGGAGGCTTCAATGCCCAGGGAGCTGAACAAAGGCCTCAGCGAAATATGGGCATACGCATGGGCGCAGGTGGATCCAAATTTCAATGCAAGGACATCTGCTGTGGAACGGGAGTACAGATATATGCTCTGGGGCAATGGACTTGAGCTTTCTAAAATAAAAGATGCTTCATCGATCTTCCTGGGAAAACACGATTTTCGGAACTTTGCTGATGAAGAGAAAGAAGAATCAACATTTTGCGATATTAGAAGAATCTCGATCCAGGAAAATGGCAGCTGGATTTTTCTTGATATTGCCGCGAACAGGTTCGTGATGCATATGGTCAGGAAAATCGCTATGGGCCTGAAACTAGTCGGAAAGGGTGAAATGGATATAGAAAGGCTTAGAAAAATGCTTGACTGCACTTTGAATGGTAGGCTTGAGCCCCTTGATGCCCGTGGTTTGATTTTGAAAAACGTAGAGTATCCCGGAATAAAATGGAATGTCGATACTCATGCCCGGGACAGGGCGCTGGAGGAGATCCATGATCTTTTTATGAGCCATGAATTGACGGCAAGAATACTGGAGGAAATAGTGGGTGGAATGCGATGAATTCGTTTTAAAAGATTCGTTTAGCGAAGCCAATTGCTCCAGGATTTAAAGCTGTCATATTCGCTGCAGATATTTCCCGGCGGCAAATATCTTGGAAGGCATTTTCTATAGGAAAGAGATAGCTGGAAAAATCAAATATCTCTGCAGATCTAAAAATCCTTATAAAAAGACCAATGGAATCAAAAAGCACCAAATAAGCCTGATCAACACTGCAGTTTGGCCGCTTGCAGCGTATGCTCCATCAGAATCGCTATCGTCATCGGTCCCACGCCACCAGGTACGGGCGATATCAATTTCACCTTCGGCAGAACATCATCAAAATCCACATCCCCGTACACTCTTTCATCCTGCCATGTAATGCCTACATCGAACACGACTGCGCCTTCTTTCACCATATCGGCTTTAATAAGATCGCGCACGCCTGTTGCCACTATGAGAATATCAGCTTCTCTTGTGTGGCTTTTCAGGTCTTTTGTGTAAACATGACAAATCTTTACTGTGGCATTGCGGTTGAGGAGCATGATGGCAGCAGGTTTGCCCACGACGTTGCTGTGACCCACAACCACTACTTCCATCCCCTTTGGGTCGATATTGAATTCTTCCAGGGCCCGAATGATACCTTTGGGTGTGCAAGGCACAAAGCCCTCCCTCCCGATCAGCATCCTTCCCATGTTGAGAGGGTTGAAGCCATCTACGTCTTTCTCGGGAGCTATGCGGGTCATGACGTCGCGCTCATCTATGTGTTTTGGCAGTGGCAATTGAACGAGTATTCCATGTATTTCGGGGCGCCTGTTAAGCTTTTCGATCAGGTCTATTATCTTTTCCTGTTCTGTTTCCTGCGGGAACTTGTGGTCTTCTGACACTATTCCTACGCGTTTGCATGCCCAGTGTTTGAGCTTGACATATAATTTCGAAGGGGGATGTTCTCCCACGAGAATCGTGGCAAGTGCCGGTTTTATTCCATGTTCCTGAATGAACATCCCAACCTGTTTCTTGACTTCTGCCTCAATACCCTGCGCGATTTTCCTGCCATCTATCACGCGGGGATCCGTTACCTCAGGAAGCGGTTCCATAAAAAATCTCACTCGTACGGAATGGGGAACTGACCGCAGAGTTCAAGGATTATTTTTTTGACTTCCTTTAATTTTTCAGCATCATTCATGTTATGGATTATTTCATTTATCGCCCAGGCGATAGTTATCATTTCCGTTTCCTTCATACCGCGTGTGGTCGCGGCAGGAGTACCTATCCTTATGCCGCTTGTAATGAACGGGCTCTTTGTCTCAAAAGGAATGGTATTCTTGTTCAGGATTATTCCGGCCTCACCGAGCCTTGCCTCGGCATCCTTGCCTGTGATGCCAGGTGGGGTAAGGTCAACGAGCATAAGGTGATTATCAGTACCACCGGAGACGAGTTCGTTGCCCCTCGATGTAAGCTCTAACGCGATCTTCTTTGCGTTCTTCACTATTTGCTTCTGGTAATCATTGAAATCGGGGTGCATCGCTTCCTTGAAGGCCACTGCTTTTGCTGCGATAACATGCATTAACGGGCCACCCTGTATTCCCGGAAAAACAGTCTTGTCTATCTGCTTGGCAAATTCCGACCTGCACATTATCATGCCCCCCCGCGGTCCCCTCAGCGTCTTGTGCGTGGTAGTAGTAACAAAATCCGCATAAGGTACAGGGTCGCAATGTATGCCCGCTACGACCAGACCTGCTATATGAGCTATATCTGCCAGCAGAAGTGCATCAACTTCATCCGCAATTTCCCTGAACCTCTTGAAATCAAGCTCTCTTGGATATGCACTTGCACCCGATATTATAAGTTTTGGTCTGTGCTTTTTTGCAAGTTCAGATAGAGTATCGTAGTCTATGGTTCTGGTTTCCCTTGATACCCCATATGGCACGATGTTGTACAGCTTTCCAGAAAAATTGACGGGGCTACCGTGGGAAAGATGTCCCCCGTGCGATAGATCCATGCTCATTATCGTATCCCCGCACTTGAGCATAGCAAGATAAACTGCCATGTTCGCCTGGGAGCCTGAATGGGGCTGAACATTTATGTGTTCCGCTTTGAAAAGTTTTTTCGCGCGTTCTATAGCAAGGTTCTCTGCCGCATCCACGAACTCGCATCCGCCGTAGTACCTTTTTCCAGGATAACCTTCAGCATACTTATTCGTCATCACCGAGCCCTGCGCCTGCAGGACTGCCCGGCTTGCATAATTCTCCGAGGCGATGAGGTTTAATTTATTCCTCTGCCTTTCTATCTCATGTCGCATTACTTCATAAATTTCAGGATCTATTGTTTTTAACGGCATAACGATTCCTTTTTGATAGTTTAAGATTTTATGATTCTCACTTTTCTTCCTTCTATCTGCAATCGATTTTCGACGAATAATTTCACAGCTTCGGGATAAATCTTGTGTTCCAGCGCGAGTATCCTGTTAGCCAGCTTCTCAGCCGTGTCGTCTTCCTTCACTTCAACACATCTCTGAAGGATTATGGGGCCTCCATCGAGAGCCTCATCCACAAAATGCACAGTGCATCCCGATACTTTCACGCCATAATCAAAAGCCTGCTCTTGCGCATGAAGCCCCTGAAAAGCAGGAAGCAGGGCTGGATGGATGTTGAGTATTCGATCCTTGTATGCGTCGAGCAGGGTTTTCCCAATTATCCTCATGTATCCCGCAAGCAGTACAAGGTCAGCGCGATGTTCTTTTATAACCCTGAGGACATCTTCCTCGAACAATTCCTTTGATGCGAATCTCTTTGGATCTATGAAAAAAGATTCAATGCCATGCTTCCGTGCCCTCCCGAGAGCATATGCATATTCATTGTCGCTTATTACTACTGTGATCCGCGCCTTCACATATCCACTATTGATACTATCTATGATCGCCTGAAGATTTGAACCTCTTCCTGACACGAGCACTGCTAGATTCATCACGAGATGCCCTTATACCGCCAGGAATATAATAGGTTTTGGTTTATCTGTGTTTATAAAATTCGGTTAATAGATCATTGGTGCAGCCAATTCGTGCTTTTGCCATCCCCACGGGACAATCGGGTTGGTGTTTGTCACCGCACTGCATGCATGCATTTTCAATGGCTCTTAAATAATCAATTTTAGATGGAATATGTTCGGTCAAACAATTCACCTCTTTGTTTCTTACAACCTGAAAATGAATAAAGTTTTTGTTTTGCAAGATTTTGGAAAAACTGCAATAAACCCGCAAGATTTAATACATACCTCGTTTATTTAGTTTATTGGGAATATGTCCTCTGAACTCAAAAGTGATGAATATACCCTCTCGGCAGTGAATGCAAAGAATGAAGTCATAGATGTCGTGGTCTGTAAGTGCGGGCATTGCAATGAGCACGTCCCCAAAGTGGGGACATGTCCGGACTGCAATACCGAATATGTACACACCAAAACGGTTGAGAATCCGGAAACCGGTTTTCTCCATTTTATTTATGAATGTGGATGCCCCCCCGCAAAAAGGAAAGCCCAGAAGATAATCAAAATAAATGACGGGAACAATAAGGCTTCAAATGAACCATCGTCAACGGATGAACTCAGAAAAGGTTTCTATTAATACCGACATTTGAATACCATAACAGATAGAAAATACGCAGGTGTGTTCAAACAGGACTAATCAATAAATAACGGAAAACGGGACCCTGGAATCAAATGCAATTCCTCAGCCGTCGTTAATAGCTTCTCAACAGCCACTATGCCATCCGCAATGTCCAGCGTATATTCATTCACGTAAAGGCTTATGTGCTGGCCTATCACATCATTCTCCATTTCCTGTGCATTTTTTTTAATATATTCTCGCGTAAGTGGGCGATTCCGGAATGCAAACTCGACACTCTTTTTGAGCAGAAAATCGATTTCACCTATTACTTTTGCGCCCAGCTCTCTTTTTGCGAATATTCCGCCGAGAGGTATAGGCATACCTGTTTCTTTCTCCCACAATTCACCGAGGTCCAGTATCTGCACAAGACCGTATCTGGGGTAAGTGAACCGCCCTTCATGGATGATCAGACCTGCGTCCACCTTTCCCAGACTTACTGCGTTCAGTATGCGATCAAAAGGCATCTCGATCACATTTTTTAAATGTGGCGCAAATAACCTTAAAAGAAAATAAGCCGTGGTCATCTTCCCGGGAATAGCTATAGTTTTCAGGTCAGAGCCCTGATTCCTGGCCACGATCAGCGGCCCGCACCCTCTCCCAAGCGCGCTGCCAGAATGAAGAAGACAGTAATCCTTCCTCAACAGGCCAAAGGCACTAAATGAGGCTTTGGTAACGTCCAGCTTTTTTTGCAGGGCCATCTTGTTCAGGGTTTCGACGTCACGCAGTATTTCTGAAAACTCAATATCCCCTTTCACTTTTTTATGCACCAGCGCATAAAAGATGAACGTGTCATTGGGACACGGAGAATAACCTAATGAGATCTTCTTCATTTTAACCTTTTGACAAATTCAATTACAACCTTATTGCAGTTTGAGACTGCCAGCGGTATATTCCATTTTTTCAGGTCTCTATCCTCGATGATGTTGCTTATACCCCTGATCTCGATCATGGGAATCCTGTAGAGAGCACAAATATGCGCCACGGCAGCTCCTTCCATATTCTCGCATATGCCATCAAAACGCTTCATCAGGAGTTCCCCGCTTTCACGCGTTCCCGAACATTGCGATACAGTTACAAAATTGCCGATCATTGCATTAAAACCTGCCTCTTTAGAGGCTTTGATTGCATGCTCTTTCAGCCCTGCGTCCATAGGAAAAGTATTGTAATATTCTCTTTCATTCTTCAGCAAAGGGAATCCTGTGAATTCCATGGATTTCCAGCCTTCCCTTGTCATTACTCCTTCCTCGCCGTAATTTTCGCTTTCCGCAATGGCAATATCACCAATGCTTTTTGAATATGCTCCCCCGATACCGAAAAGGACCAAACAGCCTATATCGTAATTTTCGAGAATTAAAGTTGTGGAATGCGCTGCATTTACCTTGCCTACCCCGGAATGTGTAAGGATAACAGCTTTTCCATGCAATTTCCCTTCATAAATGACTTTGAGCTCTTCACCTGGTCGGGGTTCAATCTCTCGCCTCAGTTCTTTTGATTCAAGGGGTGTGGGCGTGATCAGTGCAAGATTCATTAATCGTTAATATGTTTCATAGAATAAAGCTTTTATATTCTACCACTTACCAGAGCGTAGTATCGAAAAAAGCAATCCCATCCCCAAAAAACCTGCAAGCAAAAACCCGAAAATCCCGAGCACCGGCACACCCCAGATGCGTGGTGCCATACCAGTCTGAATAATAAGAGATGAACCAACTATAAGCGCAGAAATTATCATACTGAATGAGAGCCTGTTGCTTATTATATCCAGTTCCTCGACATATGTCTCAAGACCCTGGTGTTCCAGTTCAAATTTCAGCATTCCCTTTTCCACTTTAGTAAGTATATGACTGAATTTCTTTGGAAAAATTTTAATTAAATGGATAAGGTCACTTACCACTATTTCAGTTTCTTTCAATATATGAGTAGCTTTGGCCCGCTCTTCAAGCATCCTTTTAACATAAGGCTCGGTCAACTCCCCAAAATTATGTTCGGGGTCAAGTTTGCGGCTGATTTCATCCCTTATGAAAAGCGTTTTTGATAGCAGCATGAGATTTGTGGGTATCTTTCCTCTATTTTTTGCAAACAAATCAATTATATCGCGTAAGAACGCAGTCGGGTCTATGAATTTAGAGGATAGATCGTAATATTTATTCAAAATTTCTTCAAGTCCTATTCTGAGTATTGGGCTTTCACCTCCCTCATCTCTGATCAATCCCATTTCTGCAAGGGCTTCCATGAGGAAATCTACATCATTTATCTTAATTGCTATTATGAGATTGGCAAGGTTTTCATGAAGTACTGGGTCGATGTGACCCGCCATCCCGAAATCGAGGAAGATAACGACTCCCTCCTGGGAGACCAGAATATTGCCAGGGTGGGGGTCGGCATGATAAAAACGGTCTTCGAATATCATTTTTAGATATGCGTTCGCAAGATCCATTGAGATTTTTCTCCTGTCAAGCCCCATTGCCTCGATTTGTTTGATATCAGAGATCTTGATGCCTTCCGAATATTCCTGGGTCATAACGTGTTTTGTTACATAACTCCAGTATACCTTTGGGATTTTGACTGTCGTGCTCCCTTTAAAGTTGACGTAAAACCTTTCCGCATTCTGGGCTTCATGGGCATAATCGATTTCTTGCCTTATTATGCGAGAAAATTCATCCACGAACCCGACTGGATTGAAAAATTTACTTTCTTTTATATGCTTTTCGGCGAATTTTGCAAGGCTCATCAAAATAGCAAGGTCGGTTTGGATGACATCTTCCACGCCAGGGCGCATCACCTTAACTGCAACTTCTTCACCTCCAGCAAGCCTGGCACGATGGACCTGCCCAATCGAAGCCGCAGCAAGAGGTTCTGGATCGAATGATAAAAAAATCTCTTCAATATTTTTCCCAAACTCCCTTTCGATCACTTTTTTTACCTCTGCAAATTCAAAAGGTGGAACACGGTCCTGCAGCTTGGAGAGCTCTTCTATATATTCAGGAGGTATAAGATCATGACGCGTGCTCAGTATCTGCCCGAACTTGATAAATGTGGTCCCGAGCTCTTCTAAAGCAAGACGCAATCGTTCTGCTTCCGATAATACGAGCAACTGTTCTCTGAGAGGCCTTGGCCCGAATACTTTCTCCCGAAACGAGCGGAAAGGACGAAGTCCAAACCTGTCCACGAGATAACCAAAGCCATGCCTTATCAAAACATCGACGATTTCCCGATATCTCTTGGCGTAGGCAACGCCCTTATTCAGAAGGCTCACATCATCCTACTTCCATTATTTTTTTGAGAGGGATTTGACTGTTTTTTCAAGGGAATCGATCTTCCGCTCAAGAGCTTCAAGATCGCTTTTCATTACAACCCCGCTCTTTTCCATTGTCTCTTTGACTTTTGCATTGATCTTATCTTCAAGATCTTTGACCTGCTGTTCCTTCTGGGATAGGACCTCTTTGACGAATTTCTTACCTTCGTCCCTGCTAATTTCCCCTTGTTTTATCATTTCCTGGGTAAATTCTTCGGCTTTTTCCTGTGTCAGGGAAATTACCCCGATGCCGAACAATCCCATTTTCTTAAACATCTCCGACATTTCTGACATTTCATTCCTCCTTAAACAATCCTCGTCGTTGACCGATTGATGATTCCCAGTCCTTTTCAGGCGCAAGATTTAAATAACGCCCCAGTATGAAATTAGTTTATTAACTGATAAATCTTTTTGAAGAAGGAGAAATATGAAATTGATTTTTAGTGGTGTAGTGATCCCGGTGTCGACGATAGACTGGTACGGGAGGTCTGTTACCGTCGTGTTCTTCAACGGATGTAATTTTAAATGCCTTTATTGTTCCAACAATAAATTTATTGAAGTGTCGAACCAGAGACTTGAGCCGCTCTACAAGGGAGGGAACGTAGTCAATATCGAAGAAATTGAGAAAAATATCCTTGATTCAAGACCTTTCATAAGTGCGGTGGTATTCTCAGGGGGTGAACCCACAGCGCATCCTTTGGAACTGGAGCATCTTGCGAAATTCGTGAAGGAACAGGGTCTGCTTGTGGGCATTGAGACAAACGGATACTATCCTGAACGCCTGAGGAGATTGATCGAGGCAAAACTCGTTGATAAGGTTTTCCTCGATATCAAATCCCCGCCTGATGATGTCTTGAGATACAGCATGATCACAGGAGGAATTAAAGACGCAGGTGAACATGCTCTCAAGACTCTGGATCTCAAGGGTGTTGATATTGAGGTCAGGACGACAGTTTTTCGGTCCTTTTGTGAGGTTCCGGGATTTATTTCCGGGATTGCCAGTACTCTTGCAGGACATAGTTGCACTTATGTCATCCAGCAGGGCATCCCCGAATATGCACCGGATGAAAAATTACGCAACGAGAAGCCTATTACCAGGGATGAACTTGAAGCTCTTGCCCGAAAAGTTTCTTTCTTGAAGGATGTAAGGATAAGGACCAGGGAAAAAGGGGAAGAAAAGATAACTTAGTTCCATTTTTCCATAACTTCAAATCCGTTTGAAGTTAAAGATAAGTTTATTTATATATAAGCCTTATTTATGTTCATCATGGCAGGTGAATGAGATGGTAAAGAGAATGCTTTTGGTAGGCATAATGCTGTTTATTAGCGCAGTGGTTTTCACTGGATGCCTGGATAATAAAAAGGTAGACGTTAACGTTACAAAAGATTCTGTTATACAAAATTCAAATACAAAAGTCTTGAACATATCTGGATTTGAGACCACACAGGGTCTTAAAAAATTCTCCTCGGTCCAGGAGATCCGGGATTTTCTCAATACGAACGCTAACAGTCAAAATTATAACACATTTGGAACTGTTCTTGATATACGGGGGAATATGGCTATGGTGACCCCAACACCTGCATTGATGACCGGATATATTAATGGCGTGGCAATACCAGCTGCACCGCCGACCGGAGGAGCAACGCCTATTTCGAAGGAAGCCATATCAGTCCCATCGGCAGGCGGCCAGGGAACAGCCGACTATTCAAAAACGAACATCCAGGTTGAGGGAGTGGACGAGGCTGATTTCGTAAAGAACGATGGCAAGTATATCTATGTTATTTCACAAAATAAACTGGTCATCGTTGATGCATATCCGGCTGAGAAAGCAAGTATTCTTTCCGAGACTGAAATACCGGGAAGGCCCAAAGATCTTTTCATTAATGGAGACAGGCTTGTGGTTTTCACAGAGAACGACCATCAGGTGACGCTTTATCCCGAATATGAATACAGACCTATACAGAGATATACCCAGAATACGAGCGCATTGGTCTATGATATCTCGGACAGGACAAAACCTGAGCAGGTGGAGAGTTATGACATCAATGGGAATTACTTCCAGTCACGGATGATAGGTGATTACGTATATTTCATAGTAAAGGACAGCGTTTATTATTACGCCAACGTCGTTGATGTCCCTGCGATCAGGCAGGGTTCAGGGAGAATTATGATACCTGACGTGTATTATTTCGATAATCCCGAACAGAATTATGTATTCCACACGATCGCATCCATCAACATAAGATCAAAAGGAATTAATGCAAAATCATTCATGATGGGCTATTCTGACAACCTGTATGTTTCCAGCAACAGTATTTACTTGACATACAACAAGAACCTTCCGTATATGTATTACCAGAAGGAGCAGGAGGAGAGGTTCTATAATGTTATCGTGCCGCTGCTTCCAAAAGATGTTCAGGATAAGATTAGAGGAATAAAAGACAGCAAGCTCAATTCCCAGGAAAAGTGGGACAACATCTCATCCATACTGGAAGAAAATTACAACCGCATGTCTGAAATAGAGAAAAATGAATATTTCAGCAATATTGAAAAGGCGGTTGAGGAATATGAAGTAAAACAGGCGCAGGAAAGGGAGAAGACAGTCATCCAGAAGATAAGTATCGATAAGGGGGATATTGAATACAGGGCAAAAGGGGAAGTGCCAGGCAGCCTGCTAAACCAGTTCTCCATGGACGAATCCGGGGATTATTTCAGGGTTGCCACAACAACGCAGTTCTGGACAGGACATGGATCTGTGCAATACAACAATGTTTACGTGATGGATGGAGAACTCAACATAACCGGGAAACTGGAAGAGATAGCGCCGGATGAGAGGATATACTCGACCCGATTCATAGGAAACAGACTTTATATGGTAACCTTTAAGCGGATGGATCCATTGTTCGTAATAGACCTTGCGAACCCTGAAAAACCTGATATACTCGGGAAACTCATGATACCAGGTTTTTCCGACTATTTGCACCCGTACGATGAAAACCATATCATTGGGGTGGGCAAGGAAACAGGAGATAACGAATGGGGCGGAGTATCCATAAAGGGTGTTAAGCTTTCCCTGTTTGATGTTTCAGATGTCAATAATCCAAAGCAGCTTGACAAATACGAGATCGGCACTGCTGGCACTGATTCTGAGGCGCTGAGAGACCACAGGGCATTCCTCTTTGACAGGAAGAAGAACCTGCTCGTGATCCCGATAAGGGAAGTTTCTGAGGATCGCGTATATGGAAAGTATGGCGACTACTACAACAGGCAGAAAGTATGGCAGGGCGCCTATGTTTTCGGGATTACCCCTGAGGACGGGTTCAAGCTGAAAGGCAAAATCTCGCATCTGGATGACTACGAGGACCAGAACTATTACTGGAACTCACCCAGCGCAGTAAGGAGATCGTTATACATGGATGATGTGCTTTACACCATCTCTGCACGAATGATCCTTATGAACAACCTAAGTGACATGAGCAAGATAAAAGGCATTGACCTGCCATTTGAGATCAATAAATACTATAATTACATGTGGAATTGACCTTATTAGGATGCAATGCGTAAAGCATCGTTCGGTAATGGCTTAATGCGTGTTGCATCCACTTTTCAATTTCTTAACCTCTATTCATAGAAAATTTTATTTTTGGAACAGCAATTAATAGCATTATAGTTCCGGACCTCGTTCATTTAATAAAAAGGCGGGAATTAATGTCAAAAATAATCGATGAAATAGTCAAAAACCCAAAGCTTTTAGAGTATTTTAAGAAAAAACCTGAAAATAACCTCGTCAAGATCCAGACTTTAACAGGTTCGACATATGTGGGATATATCAAGGAAAGCGATGAGGATGGCGTCTGGTTCGAACCATTATTCAATGACTTTCACCCCGCCTATATTTTCAAGAGCGATATAAAAAAGATCATCGTACCCACCAATCCAGAAGAAGAAAAAGATTCGATAAGCAGACAGAAATCCTGGTTCAAATAGCGATGAATAATAAAGCCAAGTAAAATCTCTCAATCCTTGTTTTTGTGGATGCGCCTCTTGCATGCTGTTGCTGTTGCAATGCTTGCTCCGTTATGCAATTTATAATCTCGATATACTGAGGCTGCATCAGTTTCGTATCAACACCGCAACAGTTGAAAATATTTAAATCAGGGTTAGCATGATTACGAAATACCCGCATCATTTGTAAACTTTCTTTCTATTCTCAAACGTTTCATGCCCAGATTTCATCAAGCTCGTCAGAACTTCTTATCTCATGTATTCTGCCTGCTTTTACATCATTCCTGGACCGCTTTATCCCATTCATAAGAGTCTTATCATTCATTATTTCAATGGTTTCGATCAGAGCTTCCAGTTCATCTTTTAATTTTTTTAAATTATTAAATGTATCAAAGCTTATGACCATCTCATTTTGTGTCATAGTTTCTGGCATAATTATCAACTATCTGGAATCTGTTTGATGTATATATAAACCAATTGCTTGGCTGGATAAATGTGACGTCTTGAACTCTCCCGCCCCCATCGGCGGGCTTCACACAATAAGTTTCGTACTTTGATTCAACTTATCTTTCACAATCCACTCTGATTTGACACCTATGGCGGAGCCATACATCAAGGGTTGCGCCCCTGAGGATACGCCCTCCCGAGGCATGACTCCGGGCGCCTTCATTTGCGGTTTCTTATTCGTAAACCATATATTTACTTCACAAGCAGCTTCATCAACTTATGCCCCTCAACAAGCCCGAAAACACCCTCTTTCGCCGCAAACTCATCGAACCTGTCCACGTAATCAGCGCTTTCATTCGAAGAATAGAGCGCGAAAGGAACAGGGTCTCTTGTATGCGTCCTGATGGAAAGGGGTGTGGGGTGATCAGGCAAAACAAGGATCCTGTAATCTCCGAACCCGGCAAGTTCATTAAGCATCCCACCAACGACTTTCTCATCGAAATCCTCGATGGCCTTGATCTTCGCTTCTATGTTCCCCATATGCCCCGCCTCATCGGGCGCCTCCACATGAACAAGGACAAAATCGCGCTCCTTAAGGGATTCAAGCGCATATGCAGCTTTACCTGCGAAATTGGTGTCCAGGTATCCTGTAGCGCCGGGAACATCTATGACTTCCAGACCTGCATACTTCCCGATCCCTTTCAACAGGTCCACAGCCGAGATAATCGAACCCGATAATCCATAAAGCTCCCTGAATGTAGGCATATCTGGCGCCTTTCCCTGCCCCCAGGGCCATATAAGGTTCGCCATGTTCTTCCCATTTTTTTTTCTCTTGATGTTTATCTCATGGCTCTCAAGGATGGATTTCGATGCCCTGATAAGGTCGATCAGGATCCCGGAATCTTCACCCCTGGGCAGGACATCATCTACCGGCTGTCCGACCACATCATGGGGCGGGGTACATACAGCCCTCTCCCCCTTTTTCATTACCAGTAAATGCCTGTAACTCACGCCCGGATGAAACTTACAATTTCCTCCAAGTTCATTGTCCACAGCATTGATAAGCACCCGCGCTTCATCACTTGAGATATGGCCTGAACTATAATCCGCCAGCAATCCGTTCTTTTCAGTGATCAGGTTGCATCGGAACGCAATGTCATCCTTTTGAAGATCTACACCTATGCTTGCAGCTTCAAGTGGCCCCCGCCCCGAATAATATCTTTCTGGGTCGTACCCCATTATACACAGGTTAGCCACATCGCTCCCGGGCGGCTTATCATCTGGAACTGTTCTCGCAGTGCCGTTCCTGCCGTGCTTGGCGATAAAATCCATATTCGGCTTGTTGGCAGCCTGTAGGGGTGTGAGATCGCCAAGTTCTGGTATGGCATAATCAGCCATTCCATCGCCAATGAGAATGATGTATTTCATGCCGCCCACTAAAGAGAGATAAATACAAGAAAATATCGGTCAAGTTGCGAGTTCCGGCAAATCTTTAAAGAGATTAAATGGATTTTGAAAAAAGGAAAATTAACCTTTGACAAACAACGCAACCAACAGAACCAGAACGATTACGAACTGCGGCATTATATAATATTTAACCATTTTCTGTATCCCATTTACACGATTGTTTAATTCATTCAATTGCACCGTTAGTTTCACCATGGATTCATCAACTTGCGGTGATGGGACGATTTTGACAGGTTCAGACACTGCCACAACGGCCTGCGGCGTTATAGCCTTCACGGTCTGGGCGGTTCTGATAGTTTGATTGAGCGTATACGTTTTCTTGGGTTTGACGATTACCGGTCTTACCTTCTCGATAGGTTTAAAATTCGGATCTCTTCCTTTTCCCAACGTTTGAAATATTTGATCTTCAGTTACATCCAGGATTGACATATTGTACCCTCGTATATACTATAATGATATAACCCTTATATAATTCTTTTTCTATCATATATGATATTGATGTTGATTTTAGACATCGCCGGCAATCCCAATAATTATTTAATTGCTATATTATGCTCACCAGATATGGTTATCTTTAATTAGACCAGAATCAATTAATGGTCATGATCCATATCCTTGAAAATGTCGAAAAGTGGACATGCGAATACAAAAAATGCGGCGCAAAATGCTGCATACCTGGTATCCAGCTTACCGTGGCAGATATAAAAATGATAAAGGCGCTCGGATATTCGCCGGACGATTTCCTGGATTTTGATGAGGCGAAGCAGGTCTTCAGGATAAAAGAAAAGGATGGCAGGTGCTTTTTCCAGGGCAAAAAACTTGAATGCATGATACGGGAGAATGAGCCCCTTGTCTGCCGTCTGCTCCCCTTCAAGATCATGGAAGTCTCGTATTCCGATGAACCTATAATGCGCCTTAAACCAGTAGTTGACTGTCCAGGTGAGGGACATGGTAAGAAAATAGATAAAAAGAAAATCGAAGCTGATGCAGCCTCGTTCATTCGTGAAAATCAAAAACTTATCAGGGATATGAGGACAAAAGGTAAAAAAGGAGTTATGGTGGAACTCTAATTTCCCGCTGGTCCAGTATATAGTTGATGATGCCGACGCATGCGGAAGCCAGATATGCCTTCTGGCCAATTGAGACTTTTTTCCCGTATCTAAGGACGAATTCTTCATCTTTCCTTGGCAGCCCCACCTGGTCGCCGAGAACAAATACCGGGTCTGTTCCCAGGTCAATAGTTCGTATGCTTTCGCCGGACTCTTCCAGGACAAAGATGTTGCTCTTTTCTTTTACCAATTGCTGCAGGCTTTTCTTCTGGACATGAACCCCAGGATGCGACCTGCCTGAAAGGATATTCCTCAATATGTCTTCCCACGTCCTCTCATCCAGCCTTGCATCTCTCAGATCCCTCCCGTCAACAACAAGTTCAAGAGGTGGTGATGGGGGGCCTCCGAGGATGGCATGGAAAATCACATCCCTCCTGATAGAATGCGACATAAAGAGGGACATCAATATGCACTGATACACTACGTCCAGCCTGCCGGCTTCTATGAGGCTCTTGAATCGAGGACCTGTACTGCCTGTCCTGGAGTAGAGGATGAATTCGCGCATAGGGAATCTGGATAGACCCGTTGGCTTATTTAGATTCTGCTATTTTTTACTCGAAATGCTTTACCTCACCGTTTTGAGCGAATTCTCAAATATTTCAAGACCTTTATCTATCTCATCGCTTGAAATCACGAGGGGAGGCACGAATCTGATAACAGAGTCACCTGCAGGGAGCAGGATCAGCCCTTCATCAAGGGCCTGCTTTACGATCCAGTTGCGCTTTTCGGCAGCTGGGTCCTTATTTTCCTCAACGAATTCCACGCCGATCATAAGGCCGATGCCCCGGACATCCCCAATTATCGGATATTGCTCCTTGAGTTCGTTCAGGCGCTTTACCAGGTAATTTCCTTTCTCAACCGCCTTATCGCCGAGCCTGTTGCTTTCCATGAACTCAAGAGTTGCAAGCCCTCCGGCAGACGCAAGCAGATTGCCCCCAAAGGTATTGGCATGGGCTCCTGAAGGCCAGCTCATTATCTTACTGGTAGATAACGTCGCGCCAAGAGGTATTCCCCCGCCGATGGATTTGGACATGCACACGATATCCGCCCGCACGCCAAAATTCTCAAGTGCCATGAATTTTCCTGTCCTGAAACCGCCGCTTTGGACTTCATCTGCTATCATCAGGATGTTGTTCTCATCGCATATCCTCCTTATCTCCTTATGGAACTCGGCAGGCGGTACGATGAACCCACCCTCCCCCTGTATGGGCTCCGTAACAATGGCTGCGGTGTCCTCGGGCGAGAGTTCTCGCTTGAAGATGGTTCGCTCGATCTCCTTTGCGCAGGATATGCCGCACTGCGGATATTCGAGGTCAAGCGGACATCGGTAGCAGTAAGCATAGTCTGAGTGAATGACCCGCAATGATGGGAAATGCTCCTTATGGCGGATTCTGGAACTTGTCAGCGAGAGCGCGCCGAGCGTCCTTCCATGGAAGGCCCGGTAGAACGCCACCATGCTGTTCCTTTTCGTGTACCAGAATGCAAGTTTCATGGCCGCCTCGACTGACTCAGCGCCTGAATTAGATAGAAATACCTTCTCATATCCCGTCATCCGGCAGAGCTTTTCTGACAGCTTGACCGGAATCTCAGCATTGAAATCGGAGAAACCGCAGTGAACCATTTTTTCCATCTGCCCGCATACCGCTTCTCTGACTTTTTTATTATTATAGCCGATATTCATTACTGCCACGCTTGATGCAAAATCAATGTATTTGTTACCGTCAACATCAAAAATCGTTGAGCCTTCAGCATGGTCGACAACCAATTCATAGGGGCGCGTCAGCGCCGACATGACCTTGGCGTCCCTGTCTATGATATCTCTGGATTTTTTTCCTGGTTTCCTCATGATCCCTCCTACTCTATGTCTATCTGCGCTTTCTGAAGTTTTCCGCTGTAATCGAAATATACTGTTTTTAGCTCCGTGAACTCCTCTATAGCGGTTGTACCGGCTTCACGCGTGCCGTTCCCTGTGGATTTCACACCCCCAAAGGGCAGGTGGATCTCAGAACCTATCGTCGGGGCGTTTACATACGTGATACCAGCTTCGATTTTTTCAATCGCCCTGAATGCGCTTGTCATGTTTTCCGTATAGATGGAAGAAGAGAGACCGTATTCCACCGAGTTGGCGATGTTTATCGCCTCGTCAAGGTCTCCGGCCTTGATCAGAGATACCACAGGTCCAAATATCTCTTCCTGCGCTATCCGCATATCAGGAGCGACATCTGTAAAAATGGTGGGCTCAAAAAAGTATCCCGGCAGTGGCTTTATTGTATTTCCTCCAAGCGCCAGTTTTGCTCCTTCATCTTTTCCGATCGCGACATACTTTGCGATTTTTTGAAGCTGCGAACCATTGATGACCGGCCCGACATCAATATTTTCATCAAGACCATTACCCAGCTTTAGCCGTTTTGTCCTCTGAATGAATCTCTTCTGGAATTCGGGCAGTATTTTTTCATGCACTATAACGCGGCTTGCGGCGGTGCAGCGCTGTCCAGTAGTCCCGAAAGCCCCCCACAGGACGCCATCGATGGCAAGATCGAGGTTGGCATCATCCATCACTATAATAGGATTTTTCCCGCCGAGTTCAAGAGAAACTCTTTTCATATCCTTGCCTGCCTCGCCAAGTATCCATTTGCCTGTCGCAAGCGAGCCCGTGAAAGATACCGCACGGATCTTCCTGTCATGGACGATCGCCCCGCCCACGCTCTTGCCTTCTCCCATCACGAGATTTAAAACGCCCTCCGGAAGTCCTGCTTCAGCAAGAATTTTAACGAGTTCAATTGACAGCAGCGGCGTATCGCTTGCGGGCTTGAACACGATCGTGTTTCCGGATATGAGCGCAGGCATTATTTTCCATGCAGGTATCGCTATTGGAAAATTCCAGGGAGTGATCAGCCCGACCACACCTATCGGTCGGCGAACGGTCATGGCGAATTTGTCAGGTAATTCGGAAGGCGTGGTCTCGCCGAGGAGACGGCGCCCCTCACCAGCTGCATAATATGTTATATCGATGGCTTCCTGGACATCACCCCGTGTTTCCTTCAGGATTTTTCCCATCTCAGCCGTCATGAGACGCGCAAGCTCTTCCTTTCGCTCCTCAAGCATCCTTGCAGCGCTGAAAAGTATCTTCGCACGCCTGGGGGCAGGCGTGCAGCTCCACGCGTCAAAGGCATCCTCCGCGCTGTCAACTGCGCGAGACACGTCCTCCTTTGATGCCTTATGGAGTTTCGCTATCACATCGAGGGTTGCCGGGTTGATATCATCAAAAGTCTCTCCCGTGCTTGATTCTGTCCATTCGCCATTTATGAAAAGTTTATACTCATGCAAACACTTCACCCGGTATTTAAGTTGGAGACTATGCTATTTTAAGGTTTTGTGAGTCATTTTTTCACATGAACCTTATCCCTTTCGGCATCTCCCCTACCTTCTCCATGAACTTATCCGGCCAGTCCTTCTGATCAAATCCTTTCTGTGCAAAGAACGTGCTCGCCCACCTCTCAAGTCCGATGCCGGAGCATCCGCTCCATACCTCCTTTCCTGACTGAGATTTCACATTGAAGCCCTTTGGATACTTATCGCCATTGATGCTCAGGTTCTGGAACTCAAGCCACTCGCCGTCTTTTCCGCGATATGGCAGCGGCGCCTCGAAATCAATGGTACCCACATCCTTTTTCTCGGCAAGCCCGGTAAGCCCTTCCTGGGCCATGAACCAGGGTGTGACCCATGCCATTCTCCATTCAAGGTCAAGTATGTCATTGAAGATTCGCTTGTAGCATTCCTGCATATTCTTTGAATGGGCGGTGACCTGCTCCTGGGTGCCTATGAAAACAAGCTCTATCCTGTGGAATTCATCCACCCTCTCCATGCCATGTATGCCGCCGCTCTCATACCTGTGCGATGTGCCGGAGCGGTCAAAAACCTTAATGGGAAGGGAATCTTCTGCGATGGTCTTTCCCTGAAGGAATGGCCAGAATGACGGGCATTGGGCATAGCACATGGCGCCGAGGGGTTTATCGATCTTCTCGGCGATGAGGTCAAGGGGCACTTCAAGTGTGACCTTGTAAGAATCAATAACCTCCTCCCAGAATGCGGGGTCTCTTGTCTTTGGGGGGCAGACGTAATATATCTCAGGATACACGCCCTTTGCATGACCTGAATGTTTCAATACGTCCCACGGGTCAAGCTTTGGGAATAGCATCTCTGTGTAACCAAGGGGCTCTATCACCTCTTCCAGGACGATCTGCTCAAATGTCCTGAAGATGCGGGTCATCTGAGCCCCGTGTATCCACTGGCCGCGGCCAACTGAGCGCCTTATCCATCCCCTCTTTTCGGCCTCAACCGTCGGGTCTGCTTTGAATTTCATCTCTTTCCTGGGGCTTTCCCACATCAGGCTCCAGTGCTCAGCCTTGCCGCCGAAGCTTTGCGCCGCTATCTTGTCCTCGATGAGAGAGATAATCCTGTCGGGAACCTTGTTCTCAAGTTCGGCTTCCCCGACATCGAGCGAGAGGGTTATCATCCCTTCTTTGAATTCGATTGTTTTCACATGGGGTATTTTTTTGGCCTGCAGCTGCTGTTCGGAAGGCAATGAAACTATGAATTCCTCGATTTCCGCCCCTCTTACTCCTATCCTGTATTCCTTACCAAGTACGCCTGCGAGGGGCTTGCGAAGCCTTATGAAGGCATCATGGGCTCGAAGGTATCGGTCCGATTCTATATCGAAGAACACGCTGTTATCCCTGATGTCCCATTCAAGAATCCTCGCGCCTCTCCCTGCTGGGACGCCTTTTTGCAGTATAGTTGTTTTTGCTTCTTCAATGAACTTTTCGATTTCAGCGCGTGCAGCGGATGCGTCGGCGCTTGTTTTATAACTGCCCTTCAGGTGAAAGTAAGGTTCCATTATATTCATTCCTTGATTTTTGGATACGAGAATATGGTCTTAATTGAGAGGTATGTACAAAAATATATCTTATTTTATTTGAGCACAGCATCCGGTGAATTTCTCATCTCTCTGAACATTTTCTCGAACATGTCCTCTAAAGAAGTAACCAGAAATGAGATTTTATGCGAGGGATGGGATTTGAACCCACGAACCCCTGCGGGATTAGCCCCTGAAGCTAACGCCTTTGACCGGACTGGGCGACCCTCGCATTTTACGCCATACATCGCGTAAGTTATATATCGGATAAATTCCAACGTTTTCTATGCTTTTTTCGTGATTCTTAGTCATAAATCTTATGTTATGTTTCGTATACCCCTGAATCCTACGCCTTTGCCCCCGCAATAAGGGTTAAGACAATAATTTCAGGAGCAGTGCTTTCTGCGTATGCAGCCTGTTCTCTGCCTGGTCAAACACAGCAGAGTTCGGTCCATCGACCACATCCGCAGTGATCTCTTCGCCCCTGTGTGCCGGAAGGCAGTGGAGTACCATCACATCATGCTTGGCCTGTTCTAAAAGCTTACTGTTGATCTGGTATCGCCGCAGGTCATGCATCCTCTTGTCATATTCTTCTTCGTTCCCCATTGAGACCCATACATCTGTGTACAGGATGTCGGCATTCTTGGCGGCTTTCACGGGGTCGCCGATGACATTGATTATTCCACCGAGTTCCTTTGCCTTTTCCACGATCCCGGACTCTGGCTCATATCCCGGGGGACATGCCGCTGTCATTTTCATGCCCATGAGGGCGCAAGCAAGAATGGCAGAATTGCATACATTATTTCCATCCCCGACCCAGGTGAAATTCAGTCCTTTGAATTTTCCTTTGTATTCACGGATCGTCATAAGGTCGGCAAGTAACTGGCAGGGATGTTCAAGGTCAGACAGGCCATTGATAACAGGTATGGTAGCGTGTTTTGAAAGTTCTACGAGGGTCTCATGTTTGTACACACGGCCCATGATGGCATGAACATAGCGCGACATCACACGTGCGGTATCCGGGAGGGATTCCCCCCGCCCGAGCTGCATATCTTTATAATTCAGATAGATCGCATGGCCTCCAAGTTCAGTCATAGCTACCTCGAATGATATGCGGGTGCGGGTAGATGATTTTTCAAAAAGCATACCGAGTGATCTATTTTTCAAGGTGTCCTGGGTTTTTCCCCTTTCCCTTTTTTCCTTCAGGTCAGATGCCGTTTCAAGTATTGAAATAATATCGATATAAGATAAATCTGCAAGAGACAATAAATGAATTGGCAAAATCAGGACACTTCCATTGGTTTGCACTACAATTGTAGATACCTATTTAAATTCCTTTTGATAAACTATCATTTAGATGGTACTGTCAAACCAGAAAAGGGGTGTTGGTCATGAAACTCTATGAATACGCAGCCAAGGATATATTTTTAAAATACGGCATTCCGATACCAAAAGGAAATGTGATTATTGATCCCAATGATGCCAGGGAAAATGCAGTAAAACTTGGTGTTGTAGTCGTAAAAGCGCAGGTCGCCACAGGAGGGCGGGGGAAGGCAGGCGGTATTGCTGTCGCATCAAACCAGGTTGATGCAGTAAAGGAAGCCCGGCGGATTCTTGGCATGTCAATAAAAGGAATGCCTGTAAGAAAAGTCCTTGTCGAGGAATATAAGAAAGCAGAAAAGGAGATGTACCTTGGGATAACCATCGATAGGTCGGCGCGCCGTCCCATCATAATTGTCAGCCAGGAAGGCGGTGTCGATATCGAGGAGATCTCCAGAATTTCACAGGAAAAGATCATGCGGGTACACATTAACCCGCTCACCGGGATACACGATTATCAGGCAAGGAACCTTGCGTCTTTCCTGGACAGGGAAAATTCAGCCGGGATCGCTGAAGTGATTAAAAAGCTGTATCACGTTTTTATAGATAATGATTGCATACTTGCGGAGATCAACCCTCTTGCTTTGACAACTGAAGGGATTTTTGCTCTTGACGCAAAGATGATAGTAGACGATAATGCTCTTTTCAGGCAGGATGTTGAGGGAGAAGAACCTGACGCACTTGCTGCTCTTGCAAAGAAAAACGGGATGAGCTACGTGGGTCTTGATGGGGATATCGGGTGCATAGTCAATGGTGCGGGTCTTGCAATGGCGACCCTGGACATGATCAAGCAGCATGGAGGCGATCCTGCAAATTTCATGGATGTTAGAGCCGGGGCAAATGCTGAACAGGTAAAGACTGCCCTGAGAATCGTATCATCCAATAAGAACGTGAAAACCGTGCTTATCAACATTTTCGGCGGTCTCACCAAATGCGATGAGGTAGCCCGGGGAATTATCGATGCCGGGTCGGAAATCAATCTGCCAATAGTCATCAGGCTCGCCGGGACCAATGAGGAAAAGGGGCGAGCGATGCTTGAAGGGCTCGGAATAACATTTGCGATGTCTACAGAAGAAGCTGCAGGGAGAGTGATTGAACTTGGGAATCCTGATCAATAAAGATACACGGGTCCTGATCCAGGGGATCACAGGCCATGAAGGTTCATTCCAGGCACAACAGATGCTGGAATTTGGCACGAATATTGTCGCCGGGGTCACACCTGGAAAAGGAGGGGAAATGATTCATGGTATCCCTGTTTTTAACTATGTCAAAGAAGCTGCGGACAGCGTAAAACCGAATGCATCTGTTATTTTTGTTCCCCCCAAATTCGCACCCGATGCTATTTTTGAAGCCATTGATAGCAACATAGAACTCATCGTGGCCATAACCGAGGGTATTCCCGTACATGACATGATTCGGATATGCGCTTATCTTGAAGGCTCCTCATCAACACTTCTAGGACCGAATTGCCCCGGCATTACCACCCCGGGAGAATCAAAGGCGGGAATAATGCCGAATAGAATCCACATGCCTGGAAATGTCGGCCTTGTTTCAAGAAGCGGGACGCTTACTTATGAGATAATTGACCTCCTCTCCAGGAACGGTATCGGACAGTCAACTTCCGTGGGAATAGGAGGGGATCAGGT
The DNA here is from genome assembly GCA_027460535.1 of Candidatus Methanoperedens sp. Classification (NCBI taxonomy): domain Archaea; kingdom Methanobacteriati; phylum Methanobacteriota; class Methanomicrobia; order Methanosarcinales; family Candidatus Methanoperedentaceae; genus Candidatus Methanoperedens; species Candidatus Methanoperedens sp. Next base: position 18,488 of record JAPZAR010000023.1, on the reverse strand, counting down.
TTCAGGGACTTCGTTCGTGGATATTCTAAAATTATTCGAAGATGACCTGGAGACACACGCCGTTGTACTCGTAGGCGAGATAGGGGGTAGCGCCGAGGAAGATGCTATCGATTTCATAAATAGGATGAGCAAGCCAGTTCTGGCGTATATAGTAGGTGTTTCGGCTCCGCCCGATAAAACTATGGGCCATGCTGGTGCCATTATCTCTGCCGGGAGCGGCACTGCACTTCTGAAAATACAGGCATTTGAGAACGCCGGGATAGCTGTGGGGAAAAGCCCGGCGGATATTGTGCGCCAGATTAATACTATATTAAAAAAATAATATTTTTTTGATTATGCACCATGGAAATCTTTATATATAGCAAGGCTACCTAGTATGTATTGGAGGCTTACATTATGATAATCATTACTATGAATAATAGTTATGATTACTTAGCGGCGTCCGAGCCCGATACCTCCTACGGGTTGCTCTTCTGTCGCTATTAGGGGGTGGAAATCCCCCCTCGGACAATACTTTCATTTTGCAATAACAAAAACTATTAATCTTTCCGAACTATTATGCCGCAAGTATGAAGAAAGTAGTACTTGCATATTCAGGCGGACTTGACACATCTGTGTGTATACCCCTTTTGAAAGAGAATTACGGTTGCGATTACGCGATCACGGTGACCGTGGATGTTGGGCAGCCTGAAAAAGAGATAAAACAAGCAGAGAAAAAAGCAGAACAGATAAGCGATAAACATTATACCATAGATGCCAAAGAAGAGTTTGTAAGAGACTACATCTTCCCTCTGATCAAAGCAAATGGCAGCTACGAAGGTTATGTTCTAGGAACTTCGATAGCACGCCCCTTGATAGCAAGGAAAGTAGTGGACATAGCGCAAAAAGAGAATGCCCAGGCGCTTGCTCATGGCTGCACAGGTAAGGGGAACGACCAGCTGCGGTTCGAGGCAGTATTCCGGGGCACGGATCTTGATGTCATTGCACCGATGAGGGATATGAACCTCACCCGAGAGTGGGAGATAGATTATGCAAAAAAACACGGGATACCCGTGTCTGCCACGAAATCCAAACCCTGGAGCATTGACGAGAACATCTGGAGCCGCAGCATAGAGGGGGGACGGCTTGAAGAACCCGATTATATTCCCCCAGAAGAGATATTCGAATGGACTGTATCGCCGGAAAACGCACCTGAAGCAGAGGTAATTGATATCGGTTTTGAAAATGGTGTGCCGGTATCGTTGAATGGTGACTCGATGGTTGGCGTTCCATTGATACAGGAACTCAACAGGATTGGAGGTTCGCATGGTGTCGGGCGCACGGATATGATCGAGGACAGGGTGCTGGGCCTTAAAGCCAGGGAGAATTATGAACATCCCGCTGCCACGATACTTCTGACCGCTCACAAAGATCTTGAAAAACTTGTTCTCACAAGAGACGAACTGCGTTTCAAGTCAGGTGTTGATGAAACGTGGAGCGAGCTTGCTTATAAAGGTCTGGTGGATGAACCCCTGTATTCCGATCTTAATGCCTTCATTGACAGAACCCAGGAAAGGGTGACCGGGAATGTGAAGATCAGGCTCTACAAAGGCAGCGCAAAGGTCATCGCCAGAGCATCGCCATTTGCCCTCTATTCCGCAGATCTCTCATCCTTTGACAGCAAGACCATAGACCAGAAGGATGCTGAAGGTTATTGCAAGTATCACGGGTTCCAGGCAAGGATGTTCAGGAAGTTATGTTAGGAAAAATGCCTTGTGCATTAAGTAATTTCCACTAATGAGTATAGCGCCTTAAGAGAAAACAATGCTCCTCTTTTAATTTTTTGGTTTTATTCGTGCTCCAACTTCACCGCCACAGGTAAAAGGCTCTATCTCCACCTGTGACCCTTCTTTGAGGCCTAACTTATCACATATCTCTATTGGTATGGTGATTATCAGGCTATTATCGGACTTCCGAAGTTTTACCACTTCACCCATGTTATCACATTTTTTATTAAGGTATTTTAGTATCGCTTTATTATTAGTTAAAACAGAATCAATATGACGCTGCTTTCAGCCTATATATCCCAGATCCTCTTCCTTTCTCTTCTTTTCCTGCGTATCTTTCAAATACTTCTTGAAACCTTCATCAAATTTCTTCGCCTCAATTTCAATCCTGCTCAAATCAATGTCAATAGCAAGAAGCTCGGAGACTTTTTTTATTCCGGCATGACTTGCTTTTATATCCAGTGCCTCTGGAAAGGCGGTCTCACAGAGCAGGGCTATTCCTTTTATTCCTTTTCGCAAGGCATATTCCACCACGAGGCCGTTGACCCCGCTTATTTGAAGGCTGCTATCCGCTATCTTTACCCCTTTGCCTTCTAAGTGTAGCAGAAGTTCAGGCGTGGTCGCAACCCCGAATACTTCCGGATCTTCAACAAATCTTTGTACATGTGTCGCTATTACCGTATAAATAATGTCAACTCCGCAAAGCTGTGCTGCTTCGACTATTTTCTCGGCGAGCTCATTATCCTTTACAGCATAGCCAAACTGGATGTCACCTGAGAAAAATATGATATTTTCTTTCTGCGAGTAGAAGAACTTAAAAGGGCTTATTTCCCTGTCAAACGGTACTACCAGGCCTTTTTCAAAAAAGGCAATGGAAGGTGAAAGATGAGGGATTGGAATATCCGCAAATAATTCAGGCTTCAAGATTTCCATAAAATAATTGACAGTAGTCCTGGCAACCATACCCATACCCGGAAGTCCTACTAGCATGCGAGGTTTTTCCAATTCCGGTTTCTTTAAGAATCTTAATTCCATATCTTTTCCTGATCTAAAAAGCCTCTTTTCATGTCATCATTATTTCATGCTATATAATCATTCCATATAATTCATCTTCCCGAACTCAAGTTATCGCTTGCTTATGGAATATGTGACCATCTTTCTATCCAAACGCAGATCCTTCCTTTTATACTGTTGTATCAAACTCCGAATGGTTGTCAAACATTAAGCTTATCTTCAGTTTTGCCTAAATGAAGGAATTATATACTATTGTGTCTTCTAAAAATAGTGGAAAAGAGATTTTGAAACATGCCGAGAGATGAACATCAAACGCGGATTGAACTCATAAATCCCGCTCTGTGAGATTCCGGGCAAACGAAATAAGAGGCAGAGAATGATCTCAGAAAAAGATAAAGAAATAATCATAAAATATGCCAAAAAATATAAAGTTACATCTATAATATTATTTGGTTCCTCAACAAAAAAAGACAAAGAATTTAATGATATAGATATCGGGGTAAAGGGAATTGAACCGCGCTTATTCTTTGATTTTTATGCAGAGTTATTCAAAAATCTATCAAAACCAGTTGATCTTGTTGACCTGTCCAGAAAAACTCTATTCACTAAACTTGTGGAAGAAAATGGAGTAAGAATTTATGGGTGAATTGCCTGAACAGATTCTTGCTGAAAAAGAGAATATTGAGGCAGCTCTGGATAATCTGAAAACTGCTATGGCAAGAAGTGATAAGACAGTTATTGAATTGGCAGCTATGGCGACTTTTCTCCACAATATGTATAATGGGATTGAAAATATTCTAAAACAAATTCTGCTGATAGAAGATATTGAGGTACCAAAATCTGAAACATGGCATAAAGATCTTCTGAATCGCTCATTATCCGCAGGGATTATTTCAAAAAAGCTGTCAGATCAACTTTATAAGTACTTGACTTTCAGACATTTTTTTGTTCACGCTTACGGATTCATGCTGGATGAGAAACAACTTGAAGGCTTAGCTAATGATATTCCTGATGTCTGGCAGCAATTTCTATTGGAAATAGAGAATTTTTTAAGGGAATAAGATCGTACCGTTAAAATATGACTACTATACAGAATATAAGAGAATGAAAGAATTCCTGAAAGATTTAGATTGAAAACAGATTGAGCCGAAGGTTTTCAATGAGATCAAGGATAAACACATCCATAACTATCTGCGGATATGTCTTGATAAGAACATGAAAAAAGCTGTGCTCGATATTATTCTAACCTCTCCCAGGAATATATTGGATTTGTACTGGAAAATGATTTTGATGATATCAAGCTCATCCGCCTGAATCATCGCTGAAACTGGCTTATGGAATATGTGACCATCTTTCTATCCAACCTTAAATCTTCAGGTTTATCTTCCACATCAAAATGCGGGATGCCATATTCATCGTTCATTTTCGAAACAATGGTTTCAAAGTCCGATCCTTTCATCAGTTCATTGATAAGCACTACTACCGGTCCTATTATCTTGTAATCGCAGAACCATTTATGGAGGATAAGATCAATATTATCACCCACATAGTCGCGGAATGCATCCTTATAATACATCTCACTCTTGCAGCAATCGAGATAGAACAATTGGTATGGTTTTCTGCGTGGGTGATCAAGTCCCTCCTTCATCGTATCCGTAAAATAACTGACATCGTCACTCAGGCTGAGATGCCTGCCATATCCTGCGTGGGTTTTCAGGTATATGAGATCCTCCTGCGCAAGAGATTCGCGCCATAATTCCTGGAGGCTGGCTCGATAGTTTCGCCCGATGACAAGCCGTATCCGCGCTTTTATGCTATTGCTATTGAAACTGAATATTTTCTGGTATTCCTCCAAACCTCGCTTGCCGTCTGTCATCTGCAGCCCGATCAATCTCAATTTCCTCCTTGCCTCAAGGAAAACCTGATAATCAAAATTCTCACCCAGCGGGTCTGGTCCAATAATAAGTGTCCCGTTGAATATGCCTTCATTGAATAGCAGGTCATATCTTGGAGCTATACGGATTGAGGGCATGGCTATTTTTGATATTGATGAAACGTGTATAAATAGTTCAATGCAAGATTACCATGAATATTTACACACCTTCAAACTCAAAAAAATCATTATTATCCCGCGCTCAGAGCCGTTTAAGCATAATTGACATTATTCCCGGCTTGCCATCCATCTTAGGTCCTGATGGAAGAGCAAACATTGGCATATCGGAGCCTCCTAAAAACTCCTTCTCCCACCGCTCAGTTATCTCTTTGAATATCCTCTTGTAGGCAATACAGTGGGGGTCAACACCCTTAATTTTACCTTCATTTGCCACTATGGCATTGTAAGGGCATCCACCCCTACAGAATTTAATGTAGTTGCATTTCCCGCATTCCCTGTTAACATATTCCTTGAACTGGAACATGAGCTTCCATGCGTCAGACCTGGCAAGGTCTTCCATGCCTGGATGGTCTTTGACGTTACCCATAACGTATTCCGGCATGCCAATAAAGCGATAGCAGGGATATATGTTCCCATCAGCTCCCACCGCAAAGGTATCTCCCATACAATCTACGAAAGTGCAGACAGTGCCCCGATTGGTGAACACACATTTACACAGATGGTCGATATTCATGACCTCGATCTTACCAATGTTTTCAAGGTATTTGTCAAGAAGATAAACCAACAATTCTCCATACTCTCTGGGATCTAGCGCCCATTTTTCAGGGTTTTCGTCACGTATAGATGGCAGAGCAGGATGTAATTTAAGATTTAAGCCATTCTCCAGGAAAAAATTGAAAATTTCCTCCCTGAACTTTATGGAATGAGAGGTAAAGGTGCAGATGAAGCTCACCTTGAGACCATTCTCCACCGCGATCTCAAAGCCCTGCAGGGTCTTCTCGTAGTATCCTTTTCCTCTTTGAAAGTCAGTGAGCTCCTCCGGGCCATCTAAACTCGAGCCTATGGGAATATCATACTCTGCCAGGATTTGAGCAAGTTCCGGGGTCATTCTCCAGAGATTTGTCTGCAGGGCAAAAGCGGGTTTCATATGACTTAGACCCTGTGCCAGTAATGGCAAAGCTTCCCGGTAAAAATCAGCCCCGGCCAGGAGCGGCTCCCCGCCATGGAAGGTGAAGGTAACCGGTTCATTCCGGAAATCCTTGAGCCATTTTACCACTTCTTTGATGGTTTCAATGCTCATCACCGGGGATCCTTTCTCGGAACTCCAGCAATAACTGCATTTGGCAGGACAGTTTAAAGTGGGGATAAGCATCACGTGAAAAGCCATAAAACATCAATTTCCATTTCTTCAAACTATTAATAGTTATCCAGTACTTAGAAAGTGGGGACAAAAAGGGATGATAGGATTGGTACTGCTTTGACATGTACTGGGGGCGGGCGCCCATGATGGAAGTGTGCTCATGGAATCGTCAATCCCGCAATTTTTTATTTAATCGGATGGTCATTCTTATCACCGCGACCTATTCCTTTGTATACAAAACCTTCTCCGATAAAATCCTCTGGTTCTATCACATTCCGCCCGTCCACAATGACCGGACGCTCCTTACCCATTAGCCTTTTCAGTGTTCCTGCATCCAATTCGGAATATTCATCATGCCCTGTCAATATAGCCACCGCATCAGCGCCATCAACTGCACCTGACAATTCATGAGAAATACTCACACCAGGATATTCCATGACATACGGGTCGTGGACATCAACAATGCATCCTGACCTGATCAGCAAATTCCTGTACGGCTCAGAAGGCGGGTTCCTGGCATCGTCCGAATTCTTGATAAATGCCCAGCCCAGAATAGCCACTTTCGAACCAGCAGGTTTCTTCCGTGCCCTCGAAAGTGCCTCAACCGTCAGGTTATACATATGCACAGGCATGAAATCATTCACTTTTCGCGCAAGTACGAAAAGAGAATCCATCCCATCCGGGTAATCCAGGTTTCCTCCGGATACCTTTACACCCCTTTCAAGATGATAGGTATCCTTGGTCAGACAATGCCCCCCAACGCCTGCTCCTGGGTACAGCACTGCCCTTGTGATACCCTCGCCTTTCAGGCTGTCCACGCCAGCCCTCACATCATAAACATTGATCCCCATCGCCTCGCAATAGAGAGCAAGCTGGTTGATCGCTGCTATCTGGAGGTCACGGAAAGTATTCTCCGCCGTCTTGGTAGCTTCTGCAGCAGTAGCCGTCATTGGGATTATCTTTCCTGTGGTAAGTACGGGCGAATACAGTTCGATTGCTCGCTCCGTGCTGACTTTGTCAATACCTCCCACGATGCGGTCATGCTCCCGGATATTGCGAAGCAGCCGGCCCACCATTACACGCTCGGGAGCATGAGCCAGGGCAAAGTCCTCCCCGGCGGTGAGACCGGATTCCTCTTCCAATATCTGCCGCGCAAACCCGTTCGTGGTACCGGGAGTGATAGTGGACTCCAATACCACAAGTGTTCCCTCGGTGAGATATTTTCCTGTCAGCCTCAGCCCTTCGATCAATGCGCCAAAATCCGGCTCCAGACTCTCATTACTTAAAAATGGTGTTTGTATGGCCAGGGTTACTGCATCCATCTCGGATATCCTTGAGAAGTCGGGGGTACATTGAAACTTTTTTGCCCGGACGACCTTCTTAATAAGCTCCTCCAGTCCCGGTTCCTCACCTTTTAATGGACTTTCTCCCCGGTTCAGCATTTCTATTTTATAGCCGGATCTGGATGAACTGCGCTGGAATCCTAAAACCAACTCAAAAGCGTCTGAATCTGCAAATAAAACTGCCGCGGGAATGCCCACATATCCCATCCCGACTACCCCGATTTTTTTAATGGGTCCTATCCTATCCATTATTTTCTTAAGTTTGTTGCTCATATGTTCGACTATTTGGTTCAAATTTTTATGGCGATTTTCTACTGTGCTTTTCTTTTTTGATATCAATCTTTTTTCCACATTCACATTCGTAAACGATTTTTTCTACGTTATTATCAATAATATTACATAATTTTTTCCCGCACTGGCAAACAAAACCTCTCAGGCGCGCAGGATTTCCGAATACGAGACCATACGGAGGCACATCTTTGGTTACGACACTTCCCGCCCCGATCATAGCATATTCGCCGACAGTTACTCCACAAATAATAGTTGCATTGGCGCCTATACTTGAACCTTTTTTTATAACTGTTCGAATTATTTTTCCATCTTCCCAGATAAATGCTCTTGGATACATATCATTAGTAAAAACAACTGAAGGCCCGACAAATACGTCTTCTTCGATTTCGACTCCTTTATAGATAGAAACTAAATTCTGGATTTTCACATTATCCCCGATTCTAACCTCTGTATCAACATAAACGCTCTTTCCGATATTGCAGTTCTTCCCGATAATGGCGTCTTCCCTTACATGGACAAAATGCCATATTTTTGACCCATCGCCTATGGCATCGCTTTCAACGATCGCAGTGGGATGCTTATAATATTTCATTCAAAACCCTTTTTGATCTCTTCGCATATCCTGAGGTTATTCAGGGCCTGCTCCGGCGTGATCGGGAACACTTTATTTCTTTTCACGCAGTCAACAAATGTTCTCAACTCCACCTTCAAAGGCTCAACCTTGTTGACCAGAACCTTTTCAATGATATTTTCCTGCGTATATCTTTCGCTTTCCTGCAAATATTTTTCCGGCTTCCTGTAGGCATAGACCTCCTGGTTCATAAAATCACCCTCGATGGTCAGGTCTTCATCCTCGATATACAGGGTGCGTATTTTTTTTGCCCCTCTCCTGCTTGCTGACATGGAGACGACAGAACCATTGAATGTTACCACAACATTACATACATCGAAATTTCCTGCGCTATCGAGCTTATATCTTTCTCCATTGAATAAAACATTAAATATAATATCTATATCATGTATCATCAGGTCTTCGACAACCGAACTATCTGTTATCCTTGATGACCCTGGATTATGCCTTCTCACCTGGACGTAAAATGGATTCTTAAGCATTGTCTCTATCTCATTCACAATGGGATTAAACCGCTCGATATGCCCTACACCAACGACCATGTCTTTATCTTTTAGCAGTTCAACCAGTTCCTCCCCTTCTTTAACTGATAGAGCAATGGGCTTTTCTATGAGGCAGTGGATATCCTTTGCTATCGCCTCCCTTACGACATCGTAATGGTATTTCGTCGGGACACAGATGCTTGCAGCATCAATACTATCCAGCAGTTCTTCCATGGAATCGCAGCTTATTACCCCGAGTTCGGTCAGTTCATCCTGGTTCTCTTTGTTCAGGTCGAAACCATAAACTTCTTCAACGCTTTTAAGCTCGGAATATACTCTTGCATGATTTTTCCCCATTGACCCCGTTCCAATGACGCCGATTTTCATGTTGATTCCCCAAATTTATTTATATTGTCAACGATATGCGCCAGGTTTTCTTCCGTTATAGCCGGATGTACCGGCAGACTCAAAACCTCGTCCGCAAGCTTTTCAGCGACCGGACAGTTAACTCTTTCGCTTGTGTAACCCAGCTCCAGGTACAGAGGCTGTTTGTGTATTGGCAAGGGATAATGGACTGCGCAGCCGATGTTTTTATCGTTCAGATATTCCATGAACTTCTCCCGGCTTATCAAACTGCTATCGATCTTAAGGACATACTGATGATATACATGCTTTACATGCTTTTCTTTATGAGGTTTGGTAATTCCATCCAGCTTTATGTATTTATTGAAATACTCTGCATTATCTATTCTCTTTTTGTTAAATTCATCCAGTTTTTTAAGCTGAACATTGCCTATTGCGGCCTGTATATCAGTCATCCTGTAATTATATCCCAAGATCGTATGGTAATATTTCGAACTCTGCCCATGGTTCCTCAGCAACCGGCATAATTCTGCATTCTTATCATCATTTGTGGTTATCATGCCCCCCTCGCCTGTGGTGATGTTTTTTGTTGGATAGAATGAAAAACATCCGGTACCAAACCCTCCGACCTTCTTGCCTTTGTATTCAGCCCCGTGCGCCTGCGCACAGTCCTCAATAAGCAGTAATTTGTGATCCTCGCATATCTCCGAAATAGCTTTAACATTGAATGGATGTCCAAAAAGGTGCACACCGATTATCGCTTTTGTTCTCCCCGTTATTTTATTAAGTATCGCGCCGGGGTCGATGTTGAAAGTTCTTTCATCCACATCCGCAAAAACGGGTTTAGCCTTCTGAAACAAAATGGAGTTCGCCGTCGCTATGAAGGTGAACGGGGTCGTAATGACTTCATCCCCCTCTTTAATGCCCAGGGACTTGAGCGCCATATCCAGAGCAATCGTGCCGTTTCCAACAGCGATTGCACTTTTCACATCAATGTATTCTGAAAACGATTTTTCAAAATCACCAACGGCTTTCCCTTGAGCCAGCATCCCCGATTTAAGGACTTCTCCAATCGCCTTCAGCTCTTCTTCAGAAATAATTGGTTTTGCTATCGGAATAAATTTTTCCATATATATCATGTTGAGTAAACTTTGTTTCTACTGCCAGTTCTTTTGCCCGGTTTCAACCTTTGAAGCCCAAGCCACCCAGTAACAAGCGTTTTTCGATTTTTCGTTATAATGCCATTCTTTTATGTTCGATAAATATTTAAATACTGCTGAAATTTTAGGATTCATGATGGCTTGATTATCCAAATGTCCAATATATTATAACTATACAATTTAAGTATTATAAGTTTAAAACAAATGTCCCATCTTTGCGTGCTTTGTGCACGTTGCGGTTTGGTTCCATATGCATGCGTCGGCCCTTGTATTGGCCCCACTACTTTATAACCGGCTGTGGGACAGAATTAAGCAGGGTACAGGTTTAACAAATTATGCCAGACGCCAGTGCAGGTTAAAGCAGTGCCAATCCTGTCACCTATTTTTGTTCCACAGCCGGTAACCACCAATTCATAAGGTCGGTATTTGAAACCTAACTGTTTGTCTCAGTGAGCAGGTCTGCTTATTTTGCACTTAAAACCTCATGTACGGTCTTTAACAACCTCTCAGTAGTGAAAGGTTTTGGCAAAAAAGCCCTTGTATAATGAGCAACATTCGCAAGTCTATCTTTCCCCGTTAATCCACTGACTGCAATAATTTTGACATCAGGATTAATTTTGCGAATAGCTCGAATGCTCGTTTGACCATCCATGACTGGCATCATCATGTCCATAAGCACAACTTTGATTTTATCTTCATTTTGGGTATACAATGCTACTGCCTGAGCACCATTCTCTGCTGTGAGCACTTTATATCCGTATGCTTCCAATGTCGAGCGAGTAATCTCACAAATTGAGACTTCATCTTCAGCAACGAGAATAAATTCCCCTTTTCCAACTGGCAATTCAAGCTTCTGCTCTCCTGCTTCTTGTATCTCGGTTTTAATCGCTGGCAAGTAGACCTGTGAAAAAGTCAGTCAACATTATGCCGTCCTCCATAGCATGGCGACATTTCCAATTCAATGATTAGTCGATGTATTCTTACAAATTCAGTCATCATCGTTTTTCATTTAGTTGCGATCTTGAGATGGATAGTAATTCAAGCCAACCTTCGCTTGAACTCAATTTCTTCAGTTGATTTCTGCTCGGATTCTCTTGTTACCCAGATAACCGTTTGTTATCTTAAATTTGACGTTAACAAATGCACTGTGAAAAGTGCATTCATGGAAATTAAGGATCATAAATACAAATATCTCTATATTGGGACAATACGAAAAGAAAGAAAACCAAAAGTACTTCGGGAAAAAAAAATAGCAGATATTATGCAGAAAAAACGTATCCACAGGCTGCTGATGATGGGAAGGGACCTGAGCGAACCCCGCCGGCATAATCAGCGCAAGCGATATTGTTAAGGAAATTGGAAAGGACAGTTTATGGCGGATTTACCGTCTTTGTCCATGTCAACGGCCAATACATTCATTCAGTCAGCACTAACCATTCACATACATCAGGCCACAGGTTCAAATGCGCTTGCCGGCTCACTGAAAGACCAGTATGGGACGAAGGGAAGACGATTTCCTTATAACTCTTTCCAGAATAAACATCCTTCAGCGTTCTAGCGGCCGATAAAGGTACAATATGGTCATATTTAGCGATTATGTTAAGCAGAGGGCTGCGAATTTTTCTCAGGTCGATCACATTGGAATCGATTTTCATCCTGTTATTGATGAGTAAATTTCGCTGATAGCAGTCCTCAATGAATTGAACATATGTTGGGCCAGGTATCATTGGCGTATCAATGAACCATCTGTTCATTCTTAATGCATCCCTCCACGACTCATAAGTTAAAAATTCTCTATTGAATTCCACACTCATCGAAAAAATTGGAAGATAGTACATGAACAAATTGCGGCCAAAAAGGAGGATCAACTCACCTGGAACATTGCCGAAAAGGGACACAATGCTGCGGACATCAAATACCCTTCCCCACAGTATCCTTATATCATCCCATCTGGAAAAATCCACCGGAGTTGCCATCAGGATAAGCTTTTCCACCTTTTCTGGATGTAATGAGGCGTACATGAGCGAAATTATGCCTCCGGTACAATATCCCAGAACCGAAACCTCTTTAATTCCTCTCTCCCTGCAAATAAGATCAACAGCCTTATCCAAATAATCTACATAATTTGAAAAGGAGACCTCTCTTTGTTCCATCCTGGGATAGCCCCAATCTAACATATAAACTGAAAACCCATTATCACAGAACTTTCTCACTACACTGACATCATCGTTGAGATCGAGGATATAGGGTCTGTTTATTATATGTGGAACTAGGAGTAAGGTTCTATTTTTATCCTTTTCCGTTATATATCTAAGGAGCTTAAAATTGAACCGCTTATCCTCATCTACAACTTCAAAAGGTGTTTTTCCCACAGCAGCAGGAGGAAAAATGGTTTCTAATTCATTGAAAAATTCCCTTCTCGTTATCTGGATATGATCCAGGTTAATTGTCATAATTTTCCCCCATCTAATGCCTGACATCTCAATATACGTTTCCAGCATAAAATAAGTTTGTGTAAAGCAGGAATTTGGTCAGACTCGCTCAGGATGACGGACTGCGACCTCCAAAGGAGAGTAGAACTTTCCGCACACCTCCGGCCGTGTGGTCGCATTCCACGACCAGCAGAAGACACATCTCAGGCAACAGCCCACGCAATCCGCTGTCGCTATGCCACCGTAGAACCTCGAAGACCTGAAGCGGTAGTATTTTCTCAGGTTCGCATACTATATTTCTGGTAAGCAGAGCCCTCTCAATAGGATCCAGCATAAGATTTCTGAAGAATTTATAATAATTTTCTATCAAGCCAAATGGCTATGCTCAATAACCCGCTATTGGAAGAATCCAGGACCCGGAAACCGCTGGATCCCAGACCTATCTTAGCGATTCTATGAAATCGTCAACGGGTATTGCCCTGTATGTCGCTGTCCTGATGCTCCCCCGGGATAATATTTCTACAGCTGCCTTGGTGATAGTGGTTTCGTCATCAGCTTCCACGATCGTCAAAAAGTCAAAATCCCCCAGCACTGCATACTGGTCGAGCACATTTACGTCCATGTCTTTCAGTTCCGCATTGACTTCTTTCACCCTGCCGGGGTTCTTCTTGAGAGTCTTTGCACCTTCATCTGTCAGTTTAGAGACAATAATATATTTTGCCATGATTTTTACCTCCAATTCCCAATTATAATTTGGGTCTTTCTTGTATATATACGTAGGCTTTCACAGGAGCAAGAGAGCAATCTTTTATTAATATAAAAAATAACCTGATATTATGTATTTAAGGGATAAGATCTTTGCAGGGGAGGGCAGAACCAAGGCTAACACCGTTTTCAAGAACTGCAGAATTGTAAATGTCAACACAAAAGAGATCACAAAAGGTGATATAGCAATTAGCTCCGGGTTCATTTCAGGCATTGGTGATGTGAAGGCTCTCACCGGCCCAAAGACGCTGGTGCTGGACATAAAAAATGACTGTGTCTGCCCCGGATTGATTGACGGGCATGTGCATTTTGAGTCGAGCATGATAACACTCACGCAATTTGCAAAACAATCCGCTCTCCACGGGACAACCGGCATTGTCATCGATCCACATGAGATCGCCAACATCCTTGGCACGAAAGGCATCAGGCTGGTCATGCGTGAGGCACGAAAACTTCCGATTGATGTTTTTATTACCTTATCATCATGTGTTCCATCCAGTCCTCTTGAGACATCGGGCGCATTGCTGGGTCTTCGGGAAATAAGAAAGTTTCTGGACAAGAAATTCGTGGTAGGTCTTGGCGAAGTAATGGATTATCCCGAAATCCTGCGCGGAAACCCCGAAAAGCTTGCAATGATTTCAGCTTCCCTTGAAAGAAAACTCGTTGTGGATGGACACTCCCCCGGCATGCGAGGCAGTGAGCTGTTCGGTTATATGAGCGCGGGTATCTCAAGCGATCACGAATCCGTAACATATGATGAGGCACTTGAAAAAGCGCGCCTTGGCATGAAGATCATGCTTCGCGAAGGCTCGGCTGCAAAATGCCTGGATGAGTTCATTCCCAGACTGCTTACAGACAGGATCTCCCTCGAAAACTTCTTTTTCGTCACAGACGACAAACTTCCGGGTGACCTTATCGAAGGGCATATGGATGCAGTGGTAAGAAAAGCCATCAAGCTTGGAATCGAGCCTGTCGTAGCGATTTCCATGGCTAGTATCAACACTGCCCGCCATTACAGGATAGACCAGCTCGTTGGTTCGATAAGCATAGGCCGAAGAGCGAACTTTTTAATACTTGAGGATCTGGCCGCTTTCAAGATCAAAGATGTGGTAATACGCGGCAAAATAAAACCAGAAATAACAGGAATAGAATATCCAGAATATGTTCTCAGGACAGTGAAATATAAAAAAATAGACTCGGATCATCTTAAGATATATTCCAGGAAAAAAAGAGTGTCTGCTCACATAATAGAAGTCTTACCGGGCAAACTTCTCACAGGGAGAAGCATAGAGGAATTAAAGACGGATAGAGGGACTGTTCAGCCTGACATCGATCGAGATATACTAGCGATAGCTGTGATAGAACGTCATGGCAAATCCCGGAACGTGGGCAGGGGTTTCGTCCGTGGATTTACCCTGAAGGAGGGTGCTTTCGGGCAGAGCATTGCGCACGACTCGCATAATGTCATTCTTATAGGCACAAATTTTGAGGATATGGCACTCTGTGCGAACAAGATAAGGGAACTGCAGGGAGGAATAGTGATAGCAAATGACAGGGTACTGGATTGCCTTCATCTTCCATTTGCGGGCATTCTCAGCACCGAAAGCGCATACGAAGTGGATAAGAGAATAAAAGATCTGCACAGCCTAGTCAAAAAAATGGGATGCGAACTGGATGTCCCTTTTGTCCAGACATCCTTCCTCTCGCTTCCCGTTATCCCTGAATTGAAGATAACGGATAAAGGGCTAGTTGATGTAAATGCATTCAAGATAATTCCTGCAATTATCCCAGAATGACTTATAGTAAGGCTTTTTGTGGTATGACCACATTATTAGAGGGCAGAAACTCCTACGGTGCAGGTGAAAGGGAAGAAACTTTTCTTAAATAAATTTTTTATGGTAATTATCTAATCTCTTTTCCGCAGGCTCACGAGACCGAAAAACCCAATCATACCTGCTGATGTTAGCGCTACCGTGCTCAGCAAGTTTTACCCAGCGCTGCTTTTTTTTGCAGTCCTGGTTGTTTTATTCTTAGAGACTGTTGGCATAAGGTTCCCCGATTCATTCATATTCGCAGGTATCGGATTCGGTGCTCATCTTTCTGAGGATGTCCTAATAGCGCATACAGCTTTTTCTGGCCAATATCTGCCCAGAAGTTCGGTATGGGTGGATTTCAGGTTTAATTTGCTATTTCCCGTTGCATAATCCTTGATTGAAAGGATCTTGATTCAGATTACGTTTAAGAGAGATAAATGAAATAAAACTTGACCCGAGATGAATTGGAGAAAGCATATAAAAATATTAACAAAAACATCAGCTTAATTCCCATAATCTCTCTATAATACCTCATAATAATAATACTAATAATTATAATAATTATAAAATTCAATGGAAAGTTTTAAGTAGCTTGAATTGGTAGAAAAGAATATCGGTGGTCTCTTTCAGAAAAAAGCATCGATGGAGTTGCCATCGCCCCACCATGGTGATCAGTTGGAAAAATGATATTAGATAAGGTTTATGGAGGGTGCGCCCTTAGAAATAACGGATCATTATTAATGATAGATGATGCGGGATGGATAGTATGACTTTTTTGAAAAACCACAACCTAAAAGAGGGCAAGCAGAGCAGAAAGAACGGCCACATGACGAAAGCTGGGTGGATTTTGATAGCGCTGATGATGATGGCAGCTACGACAGCAGTTGTTGAGATTGCAGGGGGTACCGTTGGAGTAAGTAATCAAGCTCCTTTTGTGGGAGTTCCAATTCTTAGTCCAAATCCAGCTTATCAGGGACAAGCAGTTAGTTTGTCTGCATCTGTAACAGACTCAAATGGGAATGCAGATATCACCACTGTTACAGCTAAAGTTCAAAATGGAGCGGGTTATGTTCTCTCACAATCAACTCTATCATATGACTCAGATACGGCAACCGCAAGCGGTTCAATAACAGC
Source organism: Candidatus Methanoperedens sp. (assembly GCA_027460535.1). Classification (NCBI taxonomy): domain Archaea; kingdom Methanobacteriati; phylum Methanobacteriota; class Methanomicrobia; order Methanosarcinales; family Candidatus Methanoperedentaceae; genus Candidatus Methanoperedens; species Candidatus Methanoperedens sp. The sequence continues at coordinate 2,039 of JAPZAR010000023.1, read as the reverse complement.
ACCATCTCTAATTAGCAACGATTATTATGTAGTAGTTACTGCGACTGATAAAAGCGGATTACAGGGCAGCAATCAAACACAATTAACCGTACAAGAACAATCAACAAGCTGTACGCCACCACCATCTTCATCTTCGCTATCAAGTGCCGATATACCGGCGAATACATCCACATGCGCTAATGGCGGAATCTCCTATGTGGGCAGTGCTAATAATGCAAGCAGTTATTTAGCTAGTAGCATTAATGAAGGCGGATTAAATATTTCAGGTGGGTATAGTCTTTCGAGTAGATATTCAGATAATACTTCTTATCTCTCAGGTTCAGTAGAAAATACGGTTGATGTTACAAATAATGTTACAAGTAATGCATCGACAAATCAAGTCGTAGGGTATGGGTATGGTGTTATATCTAATATATCCACTTATATAACCGCATCATCAAATTATTCTTCTATAATTACTACTAATAGCCGTGATGTCAATTCTTCATATCCATATGATCCGATTTATGAAACGGATTTCTTTAGAACAACAGATACCAGAGCCATGACATGGATTAAATTTACAAATGTATATGCTTCATTAAACGTTACGTGGAAATGGTATGATCCAAATAACAATTATTATACAGAATGTTACACTACTACGCAAGATCCCAAAGCCAGCGGATATGATTATTGGAGTTGGTACAAAGTCTGGTGCGGGGTATCCATCAAAAACTATTCGGCGGCTAATGAACCGGGAAATTGGACTGTTAACATCTATGTAGATGATGGAAGTGGTTATAATGTGGCAGCAACTGAGCATTTCACAATAGGATATATTGTTTCAGAACATAAAACAGCAAAAGATCATCAGTCTTCGAGCCCATACGATCCCATAAACGCAACAAAAGTATTTTCAATTAGAGATACAAAGGCAGAATCGTGGACAAAATTTACAAATGTTTCACAGGCATTTACTCAAAAATGGGAATGGTATGACCCAAACAATACACTATACAATAGTAGCACGACTATCGCCTCCGACCCAGGACAGGATATGTATTATGTATGGTATAAGACCTGGTCATCGATAAATATTAACGGGTACGATGCAGCAAACCGTCCTGGAAATTGGTCAGTAAAATCGTATGTTGATAGCAAATATAACTTCTCAGACACTTTTACAATAAGTTACAATATTGCAGACCATACGATGGAAAAAGACCATGAAAAAACCTCTCCATATAATCCGATTAATAGGACAACAACATTTTCTATAACAGATGAGAAAGCCGAATCATGGCTTAGATTGGGAAATGTTGCTGATAGCCTCACTGTTAAGTGGGAATGGTATACTCCCTCTGGTGTACTATTTAGCACATCCTCCTTTACATCTCCAGACCCAAGAACCCAAGGATATGATTATTGGGACTATAATTTTTGGGATTGGACCTGTATAAATGGATGCTTGGCGTCAGATAAAATTGGACAATGGGAAGTGAAGGTATATATAAATGATAGATATAAATATTCGGAATTTTTTACCATAACTGACGACCTGGCTCCGAGCGTTGGAGCATCGCATTCGCCCCAGAATCCTACGGATCAGGATTCGGTCTCAATAACAGTCAGCGCTAATGACACTGCAGGTTTGAATAAAGTAGAATTGTACTGGAACGATGGGGCTTGGCATAACGAAACATGGAACTCGCCCAGCAATCCATTTTCCAATACCACGAATTTAGGAAAATTTGATGTTGGAAAAATAATTCAATATTATTCGGTTGCAAATGATACAAGTGGAAATACTCAACAGACTTCCACATATTCGTTTACAATTTTAGATAGGACTCAGCCTAACATTTCAGTAGCTCGTTCACCAATTGAGCCAACTGATAAAGACAATGTTATAATTGCCATTAATGCAAGCGATAATGGTATTTTAGGTAAAGTAGAATTGTACTGGAACGATGGGGCTTGGCATAACGAAACATGGAACTCGCCCAGCAATCCATTTTCCAATACCACGAATTTAGGAAAATTTGATGTTGGAAAAA